>JAFGTK010000279.1 GCA_016934135.1 Deltaproteobacteria bacterium
AAGGCACTGGCCGATATCGTGGATATCTGTTTCAGGGTGGCAGGGGACAAGAAGACCGTACTGCTGGCTGACAGGATCAAGGATATGGGATACTTCTATGCCACCAAGGCCGGAATATCCATCGGCATAGACGATATGCTGATACCGAAAACCAAGTCGAAAATCATCGATAAGGCGAAGGATGATGTGGCACAGATCATCAATCAGTACAACGAGGGTCTGATCACTGATGGTGAACGGTATAACAAGATCGTCGATATCTGGACCAAGGTCACGGACCATATCGCCGTCGACATGATGGATACCATCAAGACGGATCTCGTTACCAAGCCTGACGGGACAACAGAAGAGATACCATCTTTCAATCCCATATTCATGATGGCGGATTCAGGCGCGCGTGGTTCTGCACAGCAGATCAGGCAGCTTGCCGGTGTACGTGGGCTTATGGCAAAACCATCGGGGGAAATCATCGAGACGCCGATTCTGTCGAATTTCAGAGAAGGCCTTGATGTTCTCGAGTACTTCATCTCGACCCACGGTGCCCGCAAAGGCCTGGCTGATACGGCACTGAAGACAGCCAACTCAGGATACCTTACCCGCAGACTCGTGGATGTGGCTCATGATGTCGTGGTCACTGAGGAAGACTGCGGAACCCTTGACGGAATAGAGATCGAAGCACTTGTCGAAGGCGGAGAGATTATCCAGAATCTTGGAGAAAGAATCCTGGGCCGTGTTGCACTGGACGATGTTCGAGATCCTTATTCCGGTGAAGTCCTGGTTCCGGCAAACACCATGATAGACGAACAGAACGTAACCAGAATCGATGATGCCGGTATCGAGAGTGTGATTATCAGGTCTGCCCTTGCCTGCAGATCCAAGCAGGGGGTATGCGCCCGCTGCTATGGAAAGGATCTGGCCAGAGGAAGGATGGTCAATATCGGCGAGGCCGTAGGTATCATTGCGGCCCAGTCAATAGGTGAACCCGGAACCCAGCTCACCATGAGGACATTCCATATCGGCGGTACAGCCACGGTTGTAGGCCAGTCCAGTATCAAGTTCAATCATTCCGGTATTGTCAGGTTCAAGAATCTCAATGTGGTACGCGGCAGGGACAATGAACTCATAGTCATGAACCGCAACGGCATGGTTGCGCTCGAGGATGAGAACGGAAGGGAACGCGAGACCTACTCCATCGTATACGGTGCAAAGGTCAAGGCCGAAGACGGTTCTCAGGTTGAGGCCGGGACCCTTCTTGCAGAGTGGGATCCTTACTCCATACCCATTCTTACCGATGTGCCGGGCAAGGTCAAGTTCGCCGATCTTGTAGAGGAAATTACGGTACAGGAGCATATCGACGAGGTTACCGGATTGAGCAGGTCTGTTGTTATCGAGCCCAAGAATCCGGATTTGAGACCCAGAATACTCGTGGTCGATGATTCCGGAAAGGTGGCAAAGATCCCTGACAGCAAGAATCAGGCAAGATACAGCCTCCCGACCGGAGCGAATATTTATGCCAAGGAAGGGGATGAGGTATTTGCCGGTGACGTTCTGGTGAAGATACCGAGAGAGACCACCAAGACCAAGGATATCACGGGAGGTCTGCCGCGTGTTGTCGAGCTTTTTGAGGCCCGCAGGCCTAAAGAGGCTGCAACGGTTACTGAGATCGACGGAGAGGTATCATACGGCAAAGATACCAAGGGTAAGAGAAAGGTCGTCATTACCCCTGAGATCGGCAATGCAAAAGAGTACATGATTCCGAAGACCAAACATATCTCGGTCCACGAGGGGGATTATGTCAGGTCCGGAGAACCGCTTATGGATGGAGCTGTAGATCCGCATGACATCCTCAAGATTAGCGGCGAGAAGGAACTGGCAAGATACCTGGTCAACGAGGTTCAGGAGGTCTACCGGCTTCAGGGCGTCAGGATCAATGACAAGCATATTGAGGTGATTGTCCGGCAGATGCTGAAAAGGGTCAAGATCAAGGATGCAGGAGATACGACAAATCTTGAAGGAGAATTTGTTGACAAATACTCTTTCACAGAGGAGAATGAGCGCGTCGTTACGACAGGAGGCAGACCGGCGGTTGCGGAACCCTTCCTGCTCGGGATAACAAAGGCTTCCCTGAATACCGAGAGCTTTATCTCTGCGGCATCATTCCAGGAGACAACCAGGGTATTGACCGAGGCGAGTGTTGAAGGAAAGGTGGATCATCTCGTGGGGTTGAAGGAAAATGTGATTATGGGAAGACTCATTCCTGCAGGGACCGGATTCTCTATATACCACAAGGTGGATGTCGAGGTTGAAGAAGATGATCTTTTTGATGATGATCAGCTGTAGAAAATCCTTGACAGGAGAACCTGCCATTGATAGAAGACTGCGTCACTTAGCGTATGGAAGTAGCGAATTTTTGAATGTAAAAGAGGGGACCATAAATGCCCACACTTAATCAGTTAGTTAGAAAAGGCAGAAAACAGGTAGTCAAGAAGAAGAAAACAAGAGCTCTGGAAGCATGCCCTCAGAAAAGAGGAGTATGCGTAAGGGTATATACAACCACACCCAAGAAGCCGAACTCTGCATTGCGTAAGGTCGCGAGGGTGAGGCTGACCAACGGATATGAGGTTACTTCCTATATCCCGGGTGAAGGTCATAACCTGCAGGAGCACTCGGTGGTTCTTATCAGGGGCGGCCGTGTAAAGGACTTGCCGGGCGTGAGGTATCACATCGTTCGAGGGGTTATGGACTCTGAAGGGGTTCAGGAACGTCGTCAGGGAAGATCCAAATATGGAACCAAAAGACCGAAGTAGAGGATAAGTCATGCCAAGAAAAAAGAGAGGTAGTCTGAAAAGAGATATTGTTCCTGATCCCAAATACGGGGATAAGGTTGTGAGCAAGTTTGTCAACTGCATCATGTGGGATGGAAAGAAATCAGTCAGTGAAAAGATATTCTACGATACACTTGATTTTCTTGCAGCCAAAACCAAAGAGGATCCTCTCCAGGTATTCTTCAAGGCATTTGAGAATGTAAAGCCTGCCCTTGAGGTCAGGTCAAGAAGGATCGGCGGTGCAACCTATCAGGTACCCACCGAGGTCAGGTCGGACAGAAGAGACATGCTTGCCAGACGATGGATAATTCATGCTGCGCGTTCCCGGAGCGAGAATACCATGAGTGAACGGCTTGCCCTTGAGCTTCTGGATGCATACAACAACAGGGGTACTTCCGTGAAAAAGAAGGAAGACACCCATAAGATGGCGGAAGCAAACAAGGCATTTGCACATTATCGCTGGTAGAGAGGATTCAGTACGTGAGCAGACAGGTCCCTATAGGGAATCTCAGAAATATCGGTATCATGGCCCACATCGATGCCGGCAAGACAACAACCACGGAGAGGATTCTCTATTATACCGGGAGAAGCTATAAGATTGGAGAAGTCCATGACGGCCAGGCTACCATGGACTGGATGGAACAGGAAAAAGAGCGCGGTATTACCATAACCTCTGCTGCCACGAGCTGTTCGTGGAACGATCATATCATTAATATCATCGATACACCCGGCCATGTTGACTTCACCATCGAGGTGGAGCGGAGTCTTCGTGTACTGGACGGTACAGTCGGGGTATTCTGTGCGGTCGGAGGTGTTCAGCCCCAGTCTGAAACAGTCTGGAGGCAGGCCCAGCGCTATCAGGTCCCCAGGATTGCATTTGTCAACAAGATGGACCGGGTAGGGGCTAATTTCTTCAATGTCGTAAAGGAACTTCAGGACAAACTCTCGGCTAACCCTGTGGCCCTGCAGATCCCTGTGGGAAAAGAAGATACATTTACCGGCGTTATCGATCTTATCGATATGAACGCTGTTATCTATGACGAAACTTCCAAAGGCGCTGCCTTTGAGACAATTGAGATCCCTGACGAGTACAAAGAGATTGCACGAACATACCGCGAGAGGCTTATCGAGGCCCTGTGCGATGTGGATGAAAGCATCATGGAAGATTTTCTCAATGGCGAAGAGATCGACAACAGACGTTTACGTCAGGCCATAAAAAAAGGAACACTGTCTTTGACAGTGACCCCTGTGCTGTGCGGCTCGGCATTCAAGAACAAAGGGGTCCAGCCCCTGCTGGATGCCATAGTGCAGTATCTTCCGTCTCCTCTTGAGGCCGGAAAGGTTGTCGGCAAAGACGAGAATACGCAGGAGATCACCCGCAGACCCTCTGATGAGGATGCGTTTGCAGCGCTTGCCTTCAAGGTTATGAATGACCCGTATGTGGGTCAGCTTACCTTTGTCCGTGTCTATTCAGGCGTAGTCAATGTAGGGGATTCCGTCTATAACAGCACTACCGGCAAGAAGGAGCGTATGGGCAGGCTGGTCCGCATGTTTGCAGACAAGCGCGAAGAGATAAAGACCCTTTATGCCGGCGAGATCGCTGCGGTTTTAGGGCTGAAGAATACCATCACTGGACAGAGTCTGTGTGATCCGGCCAGCCCGATAATCCTCGAATCAATGGATTTTCCCGAGCCGGTCATATCCATTGCCATCGAACCAAAGAGCAAGACAGATCAGGAGAAACTTTCAGGAGGACTGTCCAGATTGTCCATGGAAGATCCTTCCTTCAGGGTTCATAGCGATGTGAATACCGGCGACACGCTGATTTCAGGGATGGGAGAACTTCATCTCGAGATTATCGTAGACAGGCTCAAACGTGAATTCGGTGTTGAAGCGAATATCGGCAAGCCCCAGGTCGCTTATACCGAGTCCATCACAAAGAACGCAGATGAAAATCTCAAATACGCAAAACAGTCCGGCGGTCATGGACAGTTTGCACATATCCTTATCAGGATTGAACCTGCAGAGTCGGGTACCGGGCTTGATTTTGTCAATGAAATATCTCAGGGGGTTATCCCCAAGGAGTACATCCCGGCAGTGAAGAAGGGCGTCGAAGAGGCCATGCTGACAGGTCCGTGCGCCGGGTATCCGGTTGTAGATGTCAGGGTTGTTCTGTATGACGGATCCTTCCATGAGGTGGATTCGTCCGAGATGTCATTCAAGATAGCCGGTTCCATGGCAATGAAGAATGTTTTGAAAAAAGCAGGACCTATTATGCTCGAACCCGTTATGGATGTAGAGGTAGTGAGCCCTGTAGATTATATCGGGGATGTGATCAGCGATTTGTCCTCCAGGCGAGGGAAGGTGCTCGGCATGGACACCCGCGCGGATGTGAGGGTTATTGCCGGCCAGGTTCCGCTTGCAGAGATGTTTGGATATGCAACAAGCCTGCGTTCGTTATCACAGGGAAGGGCAACGTTTACCATGCAGGTCTCTCATTATGAGAGCGTACCTACAAGCATTTCCGATAACCTAAAAGTTTCCAGAGGAGGACAGTCACATGGCTAAAGAGAAGTTTGAGAGGACGAAACCACACGTTAATGTAGGGACGATAGGACATATAGATCATGGAAAGACGACGTTG
>JAFGTK010000037.1 GCA_016934135.1 Deltaproteobacteria bacterium
CAGCCACAATATTCCCATAGACGGCAGTATTACCCAGAGTCCCTGCAGATAAATGGTAAACATGCGGTTGTCGAAGATCACCTGTTCATTGTAGAAATCAATCCCTTTTGCCAGGAAGAACAACGGCGGCAGGAAACCGTAGGCAAGAGCAGGCGCAATCTTCAACGGGAAGCTCAGGAACAGGACAAGGGCAAGACCCATGATGGTATATTCCAGAATGAGGATTGATTTATCCTCATTTATATATCTGGCAAGGCTCATTCTTCCGATAATGGCATCCCTTTCCATATTCTTCAGCCCGATGAGGATTTCCACCCCCAGATAGTGGGTGGATACATATGCAACGAGCATTAAAATACTCGGATCTATAGTTGCACCTGCGAGACTCAGCGGAGAGATTATGGAAACAAGGATGAATATAACGAGCCCATAGAGGCTTCTGAGATAGTCCTTTACCCTGCTTACATCGATCAGCGGGCGCAGAAGCGAGACGCCGACAACCATCAGTGCGCCGCTGAACCCGGTGGAAAGAAGGCCCAGAGAGATGGCAATGCCGGTCGATACCGCCCATACAGGCCATTGTCTTGATTTTCTGGCCGGGCCGGTCGAGGCGAATGCAAGAAAGAATATGGTGAGGAGCACATCGAGGCTGTATCTTTGTCCGCAGAAAACCAGAGATGCCATTGCCACGCCCATACTGCCAAGGGCAGGAAGCAGAGGGGTCTCGGACAGGAGAGAAATCACTGCATTCTCGATCCCGGAATGGCTGTGCATGGCCTTGAGCGCGTTGATGCACTCTTCTATGACCCAGTGGGGCGTTGATGCACCTGCAATAACTGCAACCCTTGATGAGTCTTTTATTTTGATATCCCTGAGCTGATCGGGAGACTCTATCCTGACGACCGATCTTTTTTCCTTTGCAGCTATCTCTGCAAGGCGTTTGGTGTTCGCGGAGTTTTCCCCTCCGATAACGATAAAGGTGTCATGATCCTTTGCCAGGTCCTTGACTTCATTCTGCCGGTCCACTGTCGAACGGCAGATAGTGTCGGATATATCGAGGATTTCAGCCTTGTCTCTTAAGACGTCAATAATGTCTTTGTAGATTGAGACATCAAAGGTTGTCTGAGCAACAACTGCAATTCTTTTCACCTTGTTCAGTTTTCTTGCATCCTCGACATCCTCGATCAGGATACCCTTATCTCCGGCTACGCCCAGATGAACTTCCATTTCAGGATGGTTCTTGTCTCCCACAATGACAACGAGGTCTACATTCTTTGCCGCCTTTTTTATTATGGACTGAACCTTGAGCACCATGGGACAGGCGGCATCGATGACCTTGATCCCCCTTTCTTCAAGGGCCTGTTTCTTGTCAGGGGAAATACCGTGTGCCCGGACAATGGCAATGTCGTCTGCCTTGAGGCGTTTGTCATTTATTTCGTGAATTATTCCTATGCCACGGCGTTTGAGGGTATCGATAACCTGAGGGTTGTGTATGATCTGGCCTAAAGTGTATATGCGTTTGTTCGGGTTTTCCTGTCTCACCCTGAAGGTGATGTCTATTGCCCTTCTTACGCCGAAGCAGAATCCTGCGTAACGTGCTATGGTTATCTTCATTTATTTCCCCTGAACAGGGCATGAATAAGATATTCCTGATTGCCCTTAACCCCTTTGACCGGCGACGGGATGATTCCGCTCACATCAAGCCCCAGGGATATAAAAAAGGTTTCCATATCAGCTGTAACCTTGTTTGCAACGTCCGGATCTCTCACTATGCCGCCCTTTCCAACCTGATCCCTTCCTGCTTCGAACTGCGGTTTGATCAGGGCGACAATGTCTGACCCCGGCCGAAGAACCTTAAGTACCGGCGGAACAACGAGCTTAAGTGATATGAACGATACATCGAAGGTGGCTATATCGCACGGTTCAGGTATAGTTGAAGTATCCATGTTGCGGGCATTCACACCTTCAAGGCAGATAACCTTCTCATTGTTTCTCAGACGCCAGTGAAGCTGGGCATGCCCTACATCAACGGCAAATATCCTGGCTGCGCCCCTTTGAAGCATTACATCGGTAAATCCGCCTGTCGAGGCCCCTATATCGATCGCCACCCTGCCGGTGAGATCCACTCCGAATGCATCGAGTGCTGCAACGAGTTTGCAGCCTGCCCTGCTCACATAGGCCGGAGTTTCCTTCAAGGATATTCCGGAAGCCTCGTCAACGAGTGCTCCTGCTTTTGTAACAGGTTTTCCATCTATGAGTACATGCCCGGCCATGATCATGCCCAGGGCCTTTGATCTTGCCTCCACATATCCCTTTTCAACGAGTAATCTGTCCAGACGCATCCTCATAATAACTTCTTGATTGAATCTCTAATGGTTTTTTTATCAAGGCCAATGCTCTGTCTGAGTTCGCTGAGCGATCCCTGCCCCACAAAGGCATCAGGCACGCCCAGGAGTTGAAACCTGAGTGGGATATTCATGTCTCCCAGGGCTTCTACAACGGCAGATCCGATACCGCCGCGTATTGATCCTTCTTCCACTACGATAAATCTTCCGTTGCAGGAATGTACTACTTCCCGAATGGTTTTTAAATCAAGAGGTTTCGCAAAGATCAGGTCAACCACAGCGATGCCGTCCATATCTCGAATTGCATCTGCAACTGTATAGCACACGGGCCCTACGCAGAAGACAGCGGCTTTTGAACCCTTCTTGATAATCTCGGCCGTACCGATTTTCAGCCTGGATGCCTTCATCGGTGAATCGATTATCTTTTCGCGCGGATATCTTATCGCTACCGGGCCCTGTATCTTGAGTGCATTTTCCAGCATCTTTGCCAGCATGAGCTGGTCTCTGGGCACCATGATGGTCATGTTAGGGATACTGCTGAGATACGAGAGGTCAAATACGCCGTGGTGTGTCGGCCCGTCGGGCCCGACAAGCCCTGCACGGTCTATTGCAAAGACTACCGGGGCCTTCTGCAGTGCAACATCGTGTATGATCTCGTCATAGCTTCTCTGAAGGAATGTCGAGTAGATGGCAACAACAGGTTTGAGCCCGTAAAGGGCCATGCCGGCAGCCATGGTGACTGCATGGCCCTCGGCAATTCCTACATCGAAATATCTGTCCGGAAACCGTTGTGCGAATTTTTTCAGTCCGGTGCCTGTTGTCATTGCAGCGCTTATCCCCACGATCCTGGGATCGTTTTTTGCAAGCTTGATCAGGGTATTACCGAATACATCAGAATAGGTAGAAACCGGTGATCCTGATTTCAGGTCTCCGTTTATCCTGTCAAATTTGCCGACACCGTGAAAGTTTTCCGGGTCCCTCACCGCAGGGCTGTACCCGCGGCCTTTCTGGGTTATGACATGGAGGAGGATAGGCTCGTGCATCTGCGAGATGTTCTTGAAGCTCTCGATAAGGTGATCCAGTTTATG
>JAFGTK010000280.1 GCA_016934135.1 Deltaproteobacteria bacterium
ACTGCCGTTTGTTTCCGATACTATCGATGCACTTACACCAAGTGTCTGAAGATTTGCATTGTTGTTGATGGTATCCCTTATGGACTGGAGCGAGTCGCTTGAGAGATCTATTGCAATGCTCTGACCGGCAATCGTAACATTGCCGGAAGCTGCCGAATTAAGACCGAGAAGCGCTTCTATATCCTGTGTGGAACTTGTAAAACCAGATGACTGAGCCCCGGAAGTAATGGGGTTGCTCAAGCTCACGGCATCGTCGGCAAACCCTAACTGCCCCAGAACATCGGATGAAGATCCGTTGGCAATATCGATGCCGGATGAACCTGTTTCCTGCGATGTCAGAGTCAGACGGTATTCCCCTTCGCCCATGGTAAATATGGATGCAGTAACCCCTGCAGGATTTTCTCCTGAGTTGAGTGCATTGATCTTGTTCTTGATATCATTCAGACTGTCATCAGCCGCAATATTGACTACATTGCCATTGATCAGAAGATCGCCGGCAATACCCACGGCTTCACTCAAGGAACTGAAACTGATCGATCCAAGTTTTTCCGCCTGAGCCAGATTATTTATCTTGAGACTATAGGAACCCTGCGAAGCATTGGATCCGACAGCATAACTCAGCATATCATCAACATCATAGGTCGTGCCCGTGATGGATGAACTTGAGGTATACTGGTCAAAATCATCCAGTTCAGATAAGGATGCTGCTACTGTCTTCAAAGAGAGGAGCTTGGAATTCACCTCGACCCAGGAATCATACCGGTCGTTGATTTCCTCTTTATCGGTTTCCAAGAGCTGGATCGAGCGACTCTCCATTTCCACCAGCTGAGAGATCATGCTTGTCCAGTCAAGGCCCGAAGTCATTCCGGATATGTAACTGGCCATTTGGTATCCTCCCTTGAGTAAGCTAATCGGATAATAGGGGCCGGATCTTTAGAACCCGGCCCCGGTGTTTATTGAATCTGTAACTTTTTCGACTAAACCGTCTTCTCTACCAACAGACCTGCCATTTCGTCGATTCGCTCTTTCAGCCTGATCATCTCTTCCGGTGGTATCTGAGAGATTACTTCCCCTGTCTTTTTATCAACGACCTTCACAACAATATCTTTAGATTCCTTATCTATGGTGAATCTGATTGAGCGGTTCATACCATCGAGCTGTTCATTGAGGATTTTAATCTCTTTTTCCACATCTTTCATGAAGAGCTCGTGCGTGATATCGACCGATTTCTTGTCATCCGAAACAGGAGAACTTTTTTGCAGGGTGATGTCTCGCGATTTGTCTGTATCATTCTTGGAGGTGGTTCGAGCCTTCATCCCGGCAAAATCCCTGTAAGCAGGTTCTGTCGGATTTATGTTTACGCTCGGTATCTTCATGGCCACACTCACCTCTCTTTAGAAGGGATCACGGGGAAACCCCATGATCCCATTCCTTACATCGCTCAAATTAACCCATTAAGCTCAGCACGTTCTGAGATGACATGTTAGCCTGAGCAAGCATAGCCGTACCGGCCTGCAGCAGGATCTGGTTCTTGGTGAAGCTGACCATCTCTGCCGCCATATCCACGTCCCTGATAACCGACTCGGATGCCGAGAAGTTTTCTATGGACACCTGCAGGTTCGAATAGGTGTATTCCATACGGTTGATGACCGCACCCATGTCGCCGAGTGTAGCGTTGACCGTGTTAACGGCCGCATCAATGGTGGATAAAGCTGCTGATGCACCGCTGCGTGTGGAAAGGTCGATACCGTCGATACCAAGCGTTGCCGCCTGCATGTCGCCCAGGTTGACACCGATTGTATCAGCTGCCAGGGAGTTGGATGAACCGACCTGGAAGACACCGCCGCAGGCATTCTGGGTCACGGTAAAGGTGTTGGCATCGAGATCGTCATCGGCAAACTGGGAATCGACATTGATCGAAATACCCAGCTTATCGAAATTGAGAGTCTGTGCACCGATTGTACCTCCACTGGACGTGAGATCAAGGGTCTGAGACGCAATGGCAGCACCTGCACTATCGGTTGCAGCCAGGGTTATAGTATTAGCAACCGCACTAGAGAAGGTGTAGGTGGCTGCCTCCGCACCGCCCACGCTGATAAACTGTGATACGGTTTCGGTTGCACCGCTAGCACCAGCACCTTCAGCAGCAGCAAAACCGCTCGAGGATGCAATCTCGTTGCCGAAGGTACCCTTGATAAGCGCGGTACCCTGATACTCGGTGTCGTTTACGATACGATCAACTTCTGCAAGCAGTGCGGTAAACTCCGCCTGCAGCTTTGTGCGGTCTGTGGCTGCGTTGTCTGATGCCGACTGGGTGGCCAGCTCTTTCATCCTTTCAAGAATACCTTCAACCTGGTTGGCTGCGCCTTCAGCGGTGTTGATCATGGCCCTGGCCTCACTCACGTTACGGGAGGCGACCGTCAATGAACGTACGTTGGTTCGAAGCCTGTTGGCAATGGACAAGCCAGCGGCATCGTCTGACGCCCTGTTGATTCGATAGCCGCTGGAGAGCCTCTCCATATTCTTGCCCATTCTGCTATCGGTACTGGAAAGCTGCCTGTGTGCATTGAGTGCTGCTACGTTGGTGTTAATACGAAGTGCCATAATTGAATCCTCCTTGATTTTTTTAGGTTTTCCGACCATCCTTGGTCGGTCTTTTTTTTGATCAGTGTTAAGGCCCTGATCTTACCTTGTTTTACCTTCAACCCCCTTTCATAGTATTTATGTTCAATCTTTCTGATCGGCATCAACTTGAAATACTTTACATATTTTTTTCTACATCGGATAGATTTGTATTTCAGCGTCAATAAATACAACAAAAATCACATCCGAATGGTCAGCCTGTCCGATTAATTACCGGTCAATATAACTGCCAATGCATTTTGCTGAAAGTCAAGATATTGACTCATCAGACAATAAATTATTTTTTACTTTATTGTTTTTATTAATTAATTTATACTCACATTCAATGGCATATATATTGCTCATTTAAAAAGCAACCCATGTCAAGACACCAAAAGACATGCAACCCGAATCTTTTTATCTTGGGTAATCGTTCACCCATGACGGGCGGAGCCTGCCCGATGGAACACATAAGAACTCGAGTTTCAACCTTCTAAAAAGAGGTTCCTCATAATCATTCCTGTTGGTAGTATGGAGCAAATATGGAACAAGGACTCAATAAGATTAAACAATTAAAAAGGGCACTGAAAAAGGATCCTGATTCATATAATGCCAATCTCCAGATGGGCATGTACCATATATATAAGGAAGACATCCCCGCGGCACTACCCTACCTTGAGAAAGCATCATCGGCAATGCCTGACAATGCCCAGCTGAGTTTTGTTATCGCCAATGCCTGCCGGGGCATCGGGATACCTGACAAGGCACAGGAATATTTCATCAGGGCCTTGGACACATCCCCTGATAATTTTGAATACCTTCATGCTTATGGACAGCTCCTGCAGTCATCAGGCAACCTCGACAAAGCCATAGAGATTTTCATCAAGGCATCAACTATCAGGCCTGAAAGTTTTGAACTCCTCAACGATATCGGGGTGCTTTTCTTCCAGAAACAGGATTACAACCAGTCGCTCGAATATCTGGAAAAGGCCTGCACAGCGAACCCCAACTATAGTCTGGCCCTGGTCAATACAGGATATGTCTATCTTGCCAGGGATGAGCTCGAAGAGATAAAACCGGTCCTTGACAGACTTGAGGCACTCGACGCTTATGATCCTGAGTTTCTGGAACTGAAAGACCAGTACATAAACAGATCCAGACAAGTATCCGATCAACATGAAAAGGTGCAGACCGACCTCAACTTCTCGGAACAGCTCTTTTCGATCATGCCGCTCAGGATCATAAAGAATTTCGGAGAGGATAAGCTTCCTCAGGAGATCGGCCTGTCCATCGTGGTTCCCATCCACAACGAGAATGAGAACATCCCCTTGTTGTATAGAGAACTGGTAGGCGTGCTGTCCAACCTCAGGGAGGCCTATGAGATCATCCTTGTCAATGACGGCAGCACTGACGGGAGCAGGCAGGTCCTGGAGCAGATCGCCCAGGGCGACCGGAATGTCCGCGTCATCGAATTCCGCCGCAACTATGGCCAGACCGCCGCACTCAGCGCAGGGTTCAAGTATTCGCGAGGCAGCGTGGTAATCACCATGGATGCCGATCTGCAGAATGATCCGGCAGACATCCCCAGACTGCTTGAGAAGATGGCCGAGGGATACGACCTCGTCAGTGGTTGGCGTAAAGACCGCAATGACAAACAGCTCACTCGTGTGATCCCCTCGAAGATCGCCAACGGCCTTATCAACCGGCTGATTTCAGCAACCGGAGTGCAGCTGCATGATTACGGATGCACATTAAAGGCATATAAACGCGGCATAATAAAAAACATCAACCTCTACGGAGAAATGCACCGCTTCATCCCGTGCTTCGCGGCCTGGCTCGGAGTCAAAGTCACCGAGATCCCGGTCAACCACCGCCCCAGGATCCACGGACAGGCCAAGTACGGGTTGTCACGTGTCCCACGGGTCATTTTTGATCTGCTGGTGGTTAGATTTTTTTCCGACTATATGACCCGGCCGATCCAGTTTTTCGGCAAGATTGCCCGCAAATTGAGCTTTATCGGTTTGATAGCATTGCTTTTTCTGACAGGCTTGGACCTCTTCACTCCACTGGAAATCAGCGCCGGTGAGATGCTGATCATGTTGTCGATCCTGATGGTGGCCATCCTGCAGATTATTACGATGGGGCTCCTGGGTGAAATCATGGTGAGGTCTTATTTTGAGATCCAGAAGAAAGACTCCTATATCGTCGAAAGCATAATCAACGAAGAATAATGTGCGGAATAGCTGGAATTATCACATCGGAACGAATCAATGAAGATAACCTTGCGGCCATGATTGCGGCCCTTAAGCATCGCGGGCCCGATGACTGCGGCAGCAAGATCATCACCGGCCAGGGAAGGGTAGCGGCACTGGGGCATACCCGCCTTAGCATCATCGATTTGAGCAGGGCAGCCCGCCAGCCCATGGCCAACGAGGACAGTTCCGTCTGGCTGACCTTCAACGGCGAGATCTATAATTTCCGGGCCCTGAGGAGTGAACTCGAAGAACGCGGCCACCGTTTCACATCGCAGACCGACAGCGAAGTGCTGCTGCACGGCTACGAAGAGTATGGCACCGACATCTTCAAACGCCTGAACGGCATGTTAGCCTGCGCTCTCTGGGACAGCAACAGCCAGACCCTCATCATGGGGCGAGACCGCTACGGTCAGAAGCCGCTCTATTACTGGCACCAGGATGGCACCTTCATCTTTGCATCCGAGCTCAAGGCCCTGCTCAGGCATCCGGCCGTCGCCCCGGACATCGATCCGGCGGCTCTGAGCCGCTATCTTTTATTTGAGTATGTGCCCGCCCCCTACTGCCTGATCAGAAATGTACACAAGCTGGAACCAGGCTGTTTCCTTGTTCATAGCGCCGACGGAATAAAAATCGAACGCTACTGGGATATCAGCTTTAATGATGATCCGTCGATCGGTGACGAAATAACAGCCGGCGAGCGTCTGGAGCAGGAGCTCGAGGCAGCTGTCAAACGCCACCTGGAAAGCGACGTTCCCCTGGGGGTGTTCCTGAGCGGCGGGGTCGATTCAAGCGTCATCATCGCCATGATGAGCCGGATGATGCCCGCCGAAAAGATCAGGACCTTCTGCATCGGATTCAAAGAGGGTTCTTTTGATGAATCCTCGTACGCCAGAAAGGTTGCAGAACATTTCGGCACTGATCATCATGAGCAGATCCTGGATGCAGACAAAATGATAGAGATCCTGCCGGAAATCTGGCACCTGATGGACGAGCCCCTGGCTGACGCCTCCATAATCCCGACCCATCTGCTCTCAAGATTCACCCGCGAATATGTCACGGTGGCCCTGGGCGGCGATGGCGGAGACGAACTGTTCTGCGGATACGATCCCTTCCTGGCACACAAACTTGCCCCATCCTTTAAATATATCCCCGGCTGGCTGCACCGCGGCGTACTGGAGCCGCTGAGCCGCAGACTGCCGGTCTCGGACAGGAACATGAGCCTTGATTTCCGGCTCAAGCAGACAATAAAGGGTCTGCCATATCCTCTGCCTGTCCGCAATCAGGTCTGGCTGGGGGCCTTCTCTCTGGAGGAACAAAAACACCTGTTCTCCATGGATTTCCTTCGTGATGCCCAAAAGTGCGACCCTTACGCCGAAATCATGGCAACCGACCGCGCCGGCAGTTTCCGTGACCAGTGCGACCAACTGATATGGCATTATTCCAAGTACTATCTCAGCGGCGATATCCTGACCAAGGTTGACCGGGCCAGCATGGCCTGCTCTCTTGAGGTACGCGCCCCCTTTCTGGATGCCGAATTTGCCGGTTTCGCAAACAGCCTGCCGTCGGACCTTAAGATGAAAGGCTTCACGCGCAAGTATCTGCTTAAAAAGGTCATGAAAAAATACCTGCCCTCTCAGATCCTGAATCGCCCCAAGAAAGGCTTCGGCATCCCGCTTTCAGCATGGCTGAAAAATGAACTCAAACCGCTCATGCTGGAAACCCTGAAGGATGACACGGGCGCCTTCAGGCCGGAAACCCTGAAATGCCTGGCAGACGACCACCTGACAGGACGGTGCGACAACCGCAAGCAGATCTGGACTCTTCTTACTTATATCCTATGGAAACATTCTCTTTCCAAGCATTTGAGGTCATAATGAACACACCCGATCTAGGGCAAATCAATCAATTAATGACGGATATGTATCATGCCTTTATGAGCTTACCGCTTGAGGCTCAGGAATATTTCTTACAGACCACGCATGATGCCATGTCAAATAAAAATAATACCAGCATCTACACATTACTTACATTTAAGACGTTCTATCGTCTTGCCATAAAGCACGGTGCAAAGGTTGAAAACGGTTCAATTCTGGAAATCGGTGCCGGCAAACCCCTTGGAACAGGTATTTTCTGGAATTTTGCAGGAGCGAACCGCTATACATCAATTGACAAATTCACGGAAATCAACATCGATGACAACTGGATCGATCGGTTTAAATCATTACTGGAGTTTAATATATTCAATCCATACAGAATGAGTTTCGAGTCACTCATTACTGTTACAAACACTCACTGCACCATTGACGAAGAACGATTGCGATTTATCCATGCAGACCTGAATCAACACGAATGGAAAGATGATAAATTTGATTTCATCTATTCAAACGCAGTATTGGAACACATGACCAACCTGCCTCTAGCATTCAAAAACATGTATAACATTCTGGAAGATAACGGTGTTATGTTCCATAGCATTGACCTGCGTGAACATGCATCTGACCGGCCAATTGCCGATAAGAATACCTCAATTGAGTTTTATAAGTTTTCCATAGATGAATGGAATCACAGATACCCGCCCGGATCAGATTCATATATCAACAGGCTAAGGGTAAGCGATTATCGGAGTCTCTTTAAAAATGCGGGCTTTTCTATAATATCTGAAGACATCACACAAACCATGCCACTAACATCTGAGGTTTATAAAGAAATTCACCCTGATTTTCACCACTATTCACTTCCCGACCTGCAAGCAACCGGAGTCCAGTTCGTACTAAGAAAACCAGTTGAGAATTCTAATAATTAACTATGAATTTCCACCGTTGGGCGGAGGAGCGGGTAACGCCAGCTACTTTATCGCCCGCGAACTGGTCAACAAGGGACATGAAATAACTGTCCTTACATCCGGATTCAAAGGTTTGCCGGCAAGCCAGAGCAAGGATGGCATCAGTGTGCTGCGGATTCCGGTTAGACGCAAATATATCGATCGTTCAAATATCTTTGAAATGAGCATATTCATCGTGAGCGCAATCAAGAATGCAAGTAAAGTTATAAGAACTGCAAACCCTGAGAAAATTCTGGTATTTTTCGGTATTCCGGGTGGACCGGTGGGCCTGTGGCTCAAAATTCGACACGGTATTCCATATATACTCTCATTGCGCGGCGGCGATGTCCCCGGGTTTCTGCCCGATCAACTCAGAATATATCACTATCTGACATCACCGCTTTCCCATCTGATCTGGCGCAATGCTGCAAGCGTCTGTACGAACGGTGAACACCTGAAACAACTTGCACAAAGATTTGAACCTGGATTAAGAATAGAGTCTATTCCAAACGGCATCGACATAGAATATTACACTAATGTAAAACCAAACATCCATCATAAGCTCAATCTAGTCTTCGTGGGGCGCCTTACAAAACAGAAAGGCCTTGAGTCCCTGTTAAAAGCTCTGGCCATAATCAGCGACAATAAACCTGAAACCGGAATCCATCTATATCTTGTTGGCGACGGACCACAGCGCGTAGAGCTCGAGGCATTGGCAAAACACTATAAGATAGAGAGAATGATCACATTCAAGGGTTGGATACCCAGAGATTCTCTGCCGGGAATATACAGCCAGGGCGAAATCTTCATTCTACCTTCAATCGATGAAGGTCTACCCAATGTTGTCCTGGAGGCCATGGCCTCCGGTCTGCCCGTCATTTCAACTTCGGTCTTGAGCGACGAAGGTATCGTCGAAGAAGGCATCACCGGATTTCTCATTTCGTCGGCAGATCCCCGAACAATGGCTGATAAGATTTTATATTTTCTTGAGAATCCTGAACAAATCAAAAAGATGGGCCTCGCAGCCCGTAAACATGTAGAGAAACATTTCAGCTGGCAGAAAGCGGCCAGCGAATTTGAAAGGTTCCTGAATGAATGACAACCTACCGGAATTGCTGAACACACCGAAACGGATCACGGTTGAATTGACAAATCACTGCAACTTGAGCTGTGAAATGTGTCCACGTCACTACATGCAGTATCCTAAGGGATTCATGACAAAAAGGCTGTTCCATAAGCTTGTAGATGAAATGTCGGACAGTGGCATCCCGGTCATGGTGCCTTTTTTCAGGGGCGAGTCCCTTCTTCATCCGGAGTTCCTCGACTATATAACCTATGCCAAGAAAAAGGATTTGACAATCCAACTAGCTACCAATGGCGTCCTTCTGACCGAAACAACAGCCAGGAAGCTGATAGAACTCGGCCTGGATTTCATATCCTTCAGCGTGGATTCAATCGATGAAGAGCACTACCGCACAATACGTAAGGGGAGTGACTTCAATGAACTGTACAGGGCGATCAAATCCATGCTCCGTGAAAAAGACCGATTGAATAGCAGCCTGCCGGTGATTCAGGTATCTGCCGTGGACACAGGTTTAACCAAGAACACTGTGGAGGACTTTGTATCTCATTGGAATGGGAAAGTCCAGCGGGTAAGAATATATCCCCAACACACAAAGGACGGCGAATACGGCAGTCTTGAGAACACACCCTCCATACCCAGGCAGCCTTGCCACAAACCTTTCACCGAGATGGTCATATATTGGGACGGTAAGGCGGCATTATGCAACCACGACTGGGACAGGCGGGAGCCGCTGAGCGACGCGGCCGTGCACGGGCTTTTAGATATCTGGCAATCGGATGCATACAAACAGATCAGAAAACAGCATTTAACAGGAGAGTTCGATGTGACCGATGTATGCCGGACCTGTGGCCACTGGGCCCAGTATTACGTTCAGGACAAGGTCATAGGCGAGCTGTATAATGGAGGTTTAGAGGATATCTCATGAAAAGGATTCCCTTAACCAGGCCGTATTTTACCGGTGAAGAACTGGAAAGAATCGGAAGGGTCTTGGATAGCGGATGGGTCACACAAGGCCCCTTGGTGGCCGAGTTTGAGCAGGCTTTTGCCCGGTTGACAGGGTCCCGGCACGCCCTGGCCCTGAACTCGTGTACGGCAGCACTGCACCTCGCACTGCTGGCACTCAATATCTCAGAAGATGACGAGGTCATAGTGCCGGCCTTCACATTCGCGGCCTCGGCCAATGTTGTGGAGCACTGCCGGGCGCGTACTGTCTTCTGTGATATCGATCCGTCAACCTATACGATAGATACGAATCAGATCGAGTCCTGCATAACACCATGCACCAAGGCTATAATGCCGGTACACCTGTTTGGTCTGAGCGCTGATATGGGGAATATTCTGGAATTGGCAAGAAAATACGGTCTCGCTGTAATCGAGGATGCAGCATGCGGGTTCGGGTGCCTTTACCAGGGACATCATGTTGGCACTTTAGGCGATATCGGATGCTTCAGCTTTCACCCACGCAAGGCTATAACAACCGGCGAGGGCGGAATGGCGACTACGAACAGCAAGGATATTGCCAAACGGATACAATCGCTACGAGACCACGGTGCTGTGATCTCCGACCTCGACAGACACCTTAGTGGCAGACCCTATGCCCTTCCCGACATGGACGAACCCGGTTTCAACTACCGCCTTACCGATATCCAGGCCGCATTGGGCATCTCCCAGCTGGAAAAGGCTGACACGATTCAGCAGGCCCGGCGAAGCTGGGCCCGACGCTATGACCAGGCCCTGGATGATGTGTCCTGGCTGAAGGCGCCTGTATCACCGCAAGGTTTTGTCCACGGCTACCAGTCGTATGTATGTCTGTTCGAACCTGAGAAGATCGATGTCAAGAATGTTGAATACGTTAATACCCGACGCAACGCCTTTATGGATCATCTCCAGACAAGGGGCGTGGCAAGCCGGCCCGGCACTCAGGCCGTTCACATGCTTAATTATTATAAACAGAGGTATAATCTGAAGCCTGAAAACTATCCGCATACCCTGATCGCAAACCTGTGCTCGGTTACGCTTCCCCTGTACGCAGATATGACCGAGGATGAGTTTGGATATGTCATGGATGCCATCAAGGAGTTCAATCCACTATGTGCGGGATAACCGGAATATTCCATATCGACGGCAAGCCCGTTTCCACCCCGCTCATAAAGAAGATGACCGATATCATCGCCCATCGGGGACCTGACAGTGAAGGCTACTGGATCAATTCGTTTGTAGGATTCGGCCACCGCAGACTGGCCATCATCGATCTCTCGCCCAACGCACACCAGCCCATGGTCAATGATGACAGGTCCCTGACCATAACATATAATGGTGAGGTCTATAACTACCAAAGCTTGCGTCGAGAACTGGAGGACAAGGGCTATACCTTCCGCTCCA
>JAFGTK010000281.1 GCA_016934135.1 Deltaproteobacteria bacterium
AAGTGCGTTGAACCAGTCGTCCCTGAAAAGAACAATGAGCTGAGCAGCATCCTGCATAAAGGGGCTGTTGCCGAACATGGCTGTCCCTGCAACGAAGAAAGGGACAATAAGCACTATCTGAAGAGGGTAAACAAGCCAGTTCGCCAGTTGGATAACCGGGAGATTCAATCGGAGCAGGACTGCCGCAACCGTACAAAGGATCGTTGTCGTGCCTAAAACAGGAAAGATGCCGAGCATGACGCCCCAGGCAATGCTCAGGGCTATCTTTTCCGGGCTGATACCCTGTTTGAGCAACTTTGTGACAGGGACAAGAATTTTTTTCTGCAAATATCCTTTCAGCATGACCGGCCTTTTAACATCTTAAGTCTGCATAAACTCATTGTGTATTTTTCAGATTATTTCCTTATTCTGTGGGAGCGGCTTTCAGCCGCGATAATGAGACAGTCTTGAGAGATAAAATCGCGGCTGAAAGCCGCTCCCACAATTTTTTTGTTTGTTCTCTGACACAGCTGTTCCTTTCATTCCTCGCTGTAGCGTTTTCCAAGCGCACTCGGAGCAGCAGCGTACAGAGCACGGATGATCCCCCTGATAACGGGTTTGTCCTGCGCCCACAGCACAAAGGTCTCCCTCTGGGCAAAGAAGACAATGACCAGGATGAATATCATGAGAGGGAACGGTGCAACCTGGAATACCTGTGCAGGTACAGACGGCAGCCAACCCTGGAAGTAGATGCTCATGACCTGGAGGAAGGCGAACAGATATGCACCCAGCGCAGCCTTTATCGGGTTCCATCCCCCGAAGATTACAAGTGCCAGAGCGATCCAGCCGGACCCTTCCGCACCCTGCGGCTGGCCCCAGCCGGGTTTTATGCACAGGGAGAATGTGGCCCCTGCTAAACCCACGAGAAGACCGCCGCAGATCGCATAGGCCATCTGAACCCTGTTCGGATTTATGCCTCTTGCATACGATGCCTCAGGATTCTCCCCGACAGACCGCAGGCGCAGCCCAAGCCGGGTCTTGTACATATACCACCATACCACGCCAATCATTACTATGCTGAAATAGACAGGCAGATTGTGAGTAAAGAGCACATCACCGAAAAACGGGATATCGCTCAGGAGGGGAACCGGCACAGGGCCAACCTGAGGTCCCTGCAACCTGGAATATGGACTGCCGATAAAATATGCCAGGTCACGTGTCATGAGAGTGAGCACAAAGCCCACTGCCACCTGGTTCTGTTTGAGGTATATGCAGAAGAATGCAACCAGGGCCGCTACAAGGCCTCCCACAACAGCAGCTGCAATAAAACCAAGCAGAAGGCTGTCTGTGTTCAGTGCAATGACAAATGCGCTCATGGCACTTAACAAAATGGTTCCGTCCAGTGAGAGATTGATGATGCCCGATTTTTCCGTAATGGTCTCTCCAAGGGTTGCAAGCAGTATCGGGGCAGCAGCGGCAATGACACCGGCAATCAGTATGGTAATGTCAAGGTCGCTCATGATCGTATGACTCCTTTAGCCCTGTACCGTTTGCGCCAGGTATGGACCGCAAGGGTTGCCAGGACAAGGATACCCTGGATTACCCCGCTGAGCGACGAGTCCAGCTGAAGCATCATGGGCAGCTGTATGCTCCCCACGTTGAGACATGCAAAAAAGAATGCCACCAGCGGTGCTGTCCAGACATTGAAGTTTGCGAGCATGACGACAAGAAGTGCCAGATACCCATAATTGCTTGATATTGCAGGGATAAGACGGTGATACACCCCGGCGACCTGCATGCTGCCGGCAAGGCCTGCAAAACCGCCGGCAAAGATCATGGCAATCAGCATGTACCTTCCGGGCTTGAGCCCGAACAGATAAGACGAGTTCGGATTGTTCCCGATCGCCTTGAGATACAGGCCGACCCTGGTATATCTGAGCATCGCTGCTGTGAGAATCAATGCAGTGACAGCCAATGCAAGACCGGCAGGAGATAGTCTGAGTGAGGAGATGTACGGCAGCCACATCTCCTGCGGGAAGGTCTCTGTCCCGCTCATGGATGCAATGCCCGGACGTTTCCATGGACCAAAGATCAGCCACAGCACAATGCCCTGCGCCACAAAATTCAACCCGAGCCCTGCAAAGATCTCGTGAACCCCTCCCTTTGTCTTGAGATACCCGGCGCACAGTGCCCATAGCCCGCCTCCTGCTATCCCTGCCAGGAAAGAAAAGAACAGATACGCAATGGGAAACGGGCTTTCAACACCAAGCCTGAGAATATATGTGGTAAAGACAGCACCCATTACCACCTGGCCTTCTACACCGATATTCCACAACCCAATCCTGAATGTGTAGAGCAGACCGCACGAACACAGTGTAAGAGGTATCCACGCCTTTATTACATGGGTGAACTTGACCCAGGACCCGAGAGACCCTTTGAATATGTGGTAATAGGCTTCGAGCGGAGGTGCACCTGCGATAAACAGCACAAGTGTGGTAAATGCAAGCACGGCAGCCACGGTAATCAGTGCTTCACGGATATATTCTCCAAAGGTCTCCCTTCCTTCATCATCGCCAGGCACACTGCCATTATTCACATAATCAGCCATGTCCTATCCTGCTTTCCGTCATCCTGAGGGCTTGCCGGCAATCGCCCTGCCGAGTTCCATGGAACCTGTTTCTTCTTTTCTGACATCCATGATGATCCTGCCGTTAAAAAAAACCAGTATGCGGTCTGCCGCCATGAGGATCTCATCCAGCTCTGAAGAAGAAAACACAATGCATGCTCCGCTGCGGCAATAGTCATCCAGATGTTCCCAGACCCATTGAACAGACTCCATGTCAAGTCCCCTTGTGGGGTTCTCAAGGAGGAGCAGCTTCGGCCGTGCCGGAAGGTATGACAGGAGAAGCCGCTGCTGGTTGCCGCCGGAAAGGGATTCAACCCGGGACATGGGGATTCCCGCCACCTGAAACTTTTCAATCTTTTTCCGGGCAGCCCTGTATGCACTTTCCCACCGGACAAGCGGCCCTTTTCTCCTGTCCATGAGAGCGCAGTGCTCGGTAATGGTCAGTCCTCGTATCAGGCCTTCTTCAAGACGGGATGCCGGCTGAAATGCCACTCCGGTATTTTTGAAGGCATGGTAGTCTCTGCCCTGCATGTGCTCCCCCTGAAGGACAATGGAACCTGCGCCCGGCCGTATAAGCCCCGATGCAACCCGCAGAAAAACATCCTGGCCGCTGCCCTCGAGACCGGCGAGCCCGATGACCTCGCCTGCCCGTACCGATACACTGCAGTCTGAAAGACCGGTTCTTCCACCTGGCGCAGCGACACCGGTCATTTTCAGGACTTCTTCACCCGGGTTTATCCTGGTGCGGGATGTTATTTTCGGCGGAGACCCAAACATCATCTTCAGCAGGCCCTCTGTATCAAAAGGCCTGTCCATCACACCGGCAACTTTCCCTTCTCTCAGGACCGTAACCGTATCGCACAGGGTCTCTACGTCTTCCAGCTTATGCGAGACAAGTATGACATTACAGCCCAGAGCGGCAAGATCCTTCAATCCACTGAACAACACCTGCTTTTGTGTGCCGGATATACCTGTTGTCGGCTCATCGAGTATCAGCACCCTGACACCCAGGGAGAGCAGTCGAAGGATTTCAAGCTGCTGACGTTCGCC
>JAFGTK010000282.1 GCA_016934135.1 Deltaproteobacteria bacterium
AACTGCCGGGAAAGCTCTGTGTCAGGGGTATAGTCGATGCTGGTCGCATAGATGTCGAGCACCTTTCTCCAGAATACCTTCTCCGAAGAGCGGATGTCTCGGATGCGCGCCAGCAGCTCATCGAAGTAATGGCCGCCCCCTGCCTTCTTCAATCTGTCGTCGTCCAGGGTGAAGCCCTTGATGATGTACTCCCTTAACCGCTGAGTGGCCCATATCCTGAACTGCGTGCCGCGATGCGATTTCACCCGATAGCCCACGGAGATTATGATGTCGAGGTTGTAGTGGGCAGTATCATATTTTTTACCGTCAGCAGCAGTTATCCGGAAATTCCGGATAACTGGCTCGGGCACAAGCTCACCTTCTGCAAAGATATTTTTGATGTGTTCATTGATCGTCCTGACATCTTTCTGGAACAGCTCTGCCATGAGCTTCTGAGTCAACCAGACGGTCTCGTCCTGGAGGCGCACATCAATCTTGGTTTTTCCGTCTTGTGTCTGGTACAGGATCAGCTCACTTTTAGACGGTTCTGTATCTTCCTTATTTTTCATTGAAACACCTTCTAACTATTCACATTAATTGGATCAACAAAAACCGAGAAGCACCACTCGTTGTTGTGTAGCGTTCTTCTGACCTCTTTACCTTTGAAAACAACGATTTTTGATTGCATTTCATCACCTCATACTCGTCTTATAAGCATTAGCCCGCAACCGAATCCCTTGGCCGGACCTATACCTTTGTATAGAGCATTAATAAAGATCTCCGGATCTGCAACCTCGATCAACCCTTCAAAATCAACCGAGCTGAAACCCGCAGTACGCCCCTTTTGAGGGAGAGCATGCCAACGATATCCCTCGGCTTGGAATCTTAAGTGGCCTCGTTTCTTGTCGTATATAACCTTGAAGCCATTTGCTATTCCCTTCCTTTTCAGCCATGTTTCAAGGGCAGAATCAGCAGCAGCCTTCAATGCTATATCAAACAGCTTTTCATCAGGAAGTCTTTTATCAAGAAACTCTTGGTATCGTTCATTGTTCTCGATAGTCTTTCTTAGTTTTTCAGTAATCTTCAGGTTCTTTGATACAACCCAGCCAGCAATTATTTTTCGTTTCAGGTCAGATTTCTTTCCAAAATCATTTACGTCTGCATATTCAGCCAATTCATAAAGAAGACTTTGTTGTGTATTCATAACCACATCATGCCTTGCAGATTTGGCATTTTCTGACTCTCTGCGTGCAACAACAGGATTTGCTCGCAGTTTGAATGATAGTTTGTCACCCATGCTCAGCATGGGTTCATAAGTTTTGCTTTCAGCAGAAAGAAGAGGGGTCTCTTTTATTGGTTTGTCTTTGGAAACGACATAATAGATAGGTTCCCCTCTGGCGCCTTTATGATATGGAATCTGTTCACCAGCAATCTCCTCACGGAAGAGTATGCGGTTCTGTGATTCTGGAAAGAGATCAAATAATATCTGGTGAGTTCCGTACCCGTTGCCGCGAAGCAAGTTGTGAAAATTCGACAACTCAGAAATATTTGGTTTTACCCTCACTCTTGAGAAATACATCATTCAACCTCCTTCATGAAAAGATTCTCCATCCTCTGTGTGAATTGCCAGCGACTTCTGGAAAGAGGTTGATCATACCTCGTGAGAACCTGTTGCGGTTTAAGGTCTTCGGTCTCGCCTTCCCAATAGTAACGTACCTGCTGCCCCGTAATGGATAAGGCATAACAATCTTCCTGTGATAATGTTGCAAGGGACTGAGCATCGGCTGGCTTTGAAGTTCCGGATTCTTTCCGGGCTACCCGAATAAGATAGTCAGAAATATAAAGCGGACCGTATGGATACTCATCAAGTGCCTGCCCAAAGCCCCTTGCCTCACGGATAAGAGGATTGAGTGGCGCTGCTAAAGGACATGATTTGCGGCCGAGATACAGGTGAAACTTTGGCTTGAGCAGAGAATTACATAGTTCCTGAAGAGAATACGGCGCGCCAGCCAAAGCACGTACAGCGACAAGGGATAATGAGTCGCAGCGATATTCACGGCTTGATAGGATCGTACCAAGTCGACTCTTTCCAACGATCACCTCATCCCGACGTGTGCGATAAGTAAAGCTGCCGACTGAATCAGGCACCTGTGTTGTGTGATAATCTCGAAGGAGATGACCGGTACTTATTACCTTGACTGCAAATTGATAGCTCTCAGATAATGCTGATTGTCCATCTTCATCATCACGGCATATGCCAAGGGCTGCAGCAAGCAATCCAAGGAGCGCTGATTTTCCCGGATAGGAAGCTGTATTCCTGGATTCACCAACTGCAATCTCTCCCCAACTTGCCAGGGGGCCATAGAGGCGAAAGAGCAGATATTCCATAATAACCCCCTATGCCGATATAAAATCAAGCAGTTGATCGAATAATGGTTTTCCACCTTTTTCAGCTAGCTTGTCAGGCACACCCACCTGTTCAGGGTAATCGCCGCCCTTACCATTGAGGGCATCTAAAAAGAAACGTAGATCTGCACACTTCCCATATACCGCATCCATGTTATCAAGCTGTGTTGTTAGCGCTTTGATTGCATCGGGTCCATAATCGATGCCAGTAATAGGCTTCAGAAATGCTACAGAAAGTGAACGCGGCTGCTGATCGCCCTTTTCTGCGAGAACATAACTGGCATAGGCACGGCTGCCGAAACTGTTCTGCTTCCCATTAGGCGAGACCTTGACCGCAGCCTCAACCAATGCACGCAAAGCCCTCTGAGCAAGTGATTTGTCGCCACCAAGGTTTTTTTCCAGCTGTTCCTGGTTCAGACATATATATGAATAAAAAAGTCCAGCAGCAAAACCGGTTTCACCTATGTGTGCTGCACCTGCATCCTCACTTCCATCATTGAGGTCGTCAACAGCAGTGAAATAGTCATCTTCAATAACTACAGGATGAACACTGATTGAATGGGCAACCTGACAGGCGGCTTCGACATTGTAAGCAGGTGCTGAAGCGAGCATGCGTCCAAAAAGGGCAATATCTACATCATTCATCTTCTTACGCAAAAGCTTTAATTCTTCTTCCTTTGGTCCTTCTTTTCTGGCCGCAATAACATCTGTGAGAGCAAAAACATCTCGCTCTTCCTCAGTATCAAAAAAAGCCAACTGCTCAATCTCGAGTTCGACCAGTTCCTTTTTAATACGATCTTTCTCAGCTAAACCCGTCAGAGCCTCTTTATCCCTCTTCGAGAGTTCCTTGAGTCTCCCAAAGACACCCGCAATAGGCTTGGCCCATTCAAGAGCTTTCTTATGTTCGACACCTTTATTTATCAGCCGTTCATAAATTTTTAATCCCATCTTTTTTGTACGTTTTCCAATATGGCCTCTCATCGCCTCCTCAAAAATGTCTGAAGTTCTCCATGACCGTTTATGGGTCTGCGAAGAAGCACGGAGCCTATCAACCCCTCCCATCTTAGCGGTTTTGGGTCGACCAAGATCATCCCTGTTCAGGTTTGCCGGCGGATAAGACGTCAGTATGTGAAGTTGCACGAAACGACTCATAGTTATTACCTCCTCATTATAGATTATTTTTCAACGTTTGTTCGTAATATTCAGTGCCCCAGCGGACAGCAAGACGCTTCTGGGGTTCCCTATTGATGCCGAAACGGTATTCATTCATCCAGTGCAGGATGCTTTCTGCTAGAGAAACAATGTTTATTCTGCACTCAGCCAGCCTGATAGCTCGCAACACTCGCCTGAAAAACTCATCAGGATCACGACTCTTCTGAAGCTGCTGGAAACGGAGTTCGCTTACACGCGCTTTTCCTCCCCCCTGTTTGGGTAACGCTAGCTGGGTCGCGAATGTCTCGCTATTCTGTTGATCCTTCACATGAGACAAGGCTGCTGCAATTATGGCCGATGAAAGCAGCTGTTCAGATTTTGCCCAGTCTTCCGGCATCTGATGCAAGAAACGGAAGAACGGTTCGGTCAGTAGTACATCTTCAGGTTTATATGCACGTCGCAGCCGGGCGCGATCTCCACGATTTTTATCGAGATCACGCCACCATGAAAGCAACATCTCACGATGCTCCTGCTCTTTAAGGAATCGATACTGCTTTTGCTTCATTTTTTACCCCCTTCTCAATATTGGCTTTTACCATCAAGTCTTTCATTGGCTTACTGTTGTTGAGTTTCTTCACCAATTCTTTACGGGCAGCAATAATGCGCTGCATATCCATATCTTCAGCAGGCCCTTCCAAGACCCATTCATCAAATAATTTATATGCAAGATCCTGTAATCTTTTCACCCAAGCTGCATAAATCTCTGGGGGGGCTAATCGTTGATCTCCCGGAAGGTTTGTAATACGGTTCAATAACTGATAGAAATCTGATTCGCTCCGCTGCCAGAATTCCATCACCACAGCGCTCATATCCCCTTTTATATCTCCAGGACGTCGAAACCATGCGGTTTTGACCTGCTGACGTAGATTGCCTGCGACATCCCAGGCAGCATTGATCAAATCGCCAGACCATGAAAGTACATTTTCCCGCTGCTTCTCATCGAGAGGGAAAAGAGGCAATGTATGATCATACCAACACCTTGCCTTCATGTTGTCCATGTCATATCCGAAACACCAAAGGCGTGCAATTCTCTGAGATCCGATATCTCGTGCACGCTCGCCCGTATATGCTAAAACAACCTTTGCTGCACAGTCAGCATCTTTGGAACGAGCCAAGGATAAGCTTGTCCAATGGCGATATCCCAATCCACCCTTTTGCCCCTTGATGGATAGCGGCGGCTTCTCCTTCTTCGGATCAAATCGATATGGAGTCAACGGGTGTACCCATTCGCCTTCATAGTTAACGCCATAATTGAGGGTTGAATATTTCTTTATTATTTGAACGTCCCGAGCACCGCAGAGATCACATGTCCCAAGAATATCTTCAAATGGGAAAAGCTTGATCCGTCGCGGCATCCCCCAATAAACCTGTAATGGATGAGTATCTTCGGGGCGGGTACTAAGACCTCCCTTATCAGATATCCTTACATTCCCCATCCAAGGGAACACGTCAAATGTTGGATGACGAATGACATCGACAAAATTTTCAATGTCTAATATATTCAGCCAAAGTTTATGCCATAGAGTTATTTCCTCGTTCGGCAACACAAGTGTTGTTAAAGGCCCGCCGCCGCGAAGTCCTACTCTGTAACCAGCTCCACCGGCTGGAGCGTTGATCTGAAGAGTGAATAACGCTGTGGCAGCACAAGATTGACATATTTGAGTTATCCTGTCTCGCTTGATAAAATGATCTAAATTATGTCTCATAGTATTTTCGCCCGGTGATTCAATCAGTAAGGATGCAATATTTATTGGCTCTCCATTCTTCAGGTTGTGATCCTGCATGAATGCAGGGCCTGATTCACTAATAAGCTCGAATGCAGGTGCCATAAATAAAAGGTGGGCCTGAACTGCATTTCCATCAGGGAGATTCTCCCAAAAATCCAGCCATTCATCATGATCAGTTGGAGCAAAGCATGTCTGAAGTAATCCAATTAGAAATTGATATAGCGCACCTTGAAAGTCAGGACGCGGGGCATTCAGTTCAATGACGGGATCATCTTTCTCGGCTATTTGCCAGGGTGCGATCTTGTCCTTCTTGCCGCTAGCCCTAATCACCGGCATCCATGCATCGTTAATAAGATTCATCCTTTTCCTCCTTGTTTAATCCCCATCCCATATGTGGGTCATAATAAGGTTCAACTTCCTCTGTCATGGGCAGCACCTCAACCCATTTCAGCATCCTGACTTCCTCCTTTAAGCGTTTGATCTCTTCATTATGAGCAAGTGGGATCCTCCCCTGCACTTTTTTCCATTCGTTCTTAGGTAAGTTGATCAGGCTCAACTCCCAAGGAAATTCATTGTCCTGGGCGTAAGGCCAGAGTTTGTTATCTTTGAAACGGGCGAGGGCAACGGTAATATTATCGATGCCAAGACGGGTTGGAATCCGCGATTCCTTGTCCCATCCTCCACTATCTTCAGCACTTGAGCGGGTATATCCTTTTCCCAGTTTGAGTGCATTGATCCGTGCCATTCCTCTATGGCTTCCGGCTTCTCCTTCTGCATCCCAGGAAAGGCTGAGCAGAGAATCAGGAATCAGATCCTGTGCCTTTTCACCATATACTCCCTCGATTAGCTTACGTGCATCAGCGGGCATACTGAACCTTCCGGATGGATAAAGCTGCTGTTGGGTAAGCCATAACTGCCCCACATGTTTGTAAACAGACTGAGTTCCGGGCAATTTTGATTTAAGCCAGTCTTCATCTGGCGTTTCTGTCGGCATTGGTCCAAATATGTACAGGCATAGCTCGCCACGCCGGTCAATAGCACCTTCTTGAATAAGCGGATTACCTGCATTATCTCGCACATGCCGATGCAAACGACCTGCTCTCTGGATAAGCAGGTCGATAGGCGCAAGATCCGAGATCATAACATCAAAATCTAGATCAAGAGACTGCTCCACAACCTGGGTAGCTATGAGTATCTGGCCTTGGCGTTTTTTAGCAGTGGAATTCTTATCAAACAGATCAAGGGTTTTCGCTTCAATGCGCCTGCGATCCGTCATAGCAAACCTGCTGTGAAAAAGAATCAGCCTGCTCTTATCCATCCATTCCTGTCTCATGATCATATCGTGGGCAATACGGGCATCTTTTACAGTGTTTCGAATCCAACAGACGCATTGTCCTTTCCTGAAAGCATCATAAAGCACATTCAGGGCATCATCCATCTCATCGATGAAGATAACCGAAACCGTTCTTTCTACGTCTCCCCGCGTTGCCAAGGGTGTCTCTATTTGTTCGAGAGTCGGGATATGGGTTGCGAGAGGATACGAAGGAGTATCTTCAAGTCTTGGCCTATCAATGCCTGTTCCCTCGCAGAAGGAAAAAATGTACTTTTCACGCATCTGCTGGGGCAATGTCGCAGAGAGAAGGATGATGCTCCCCCCCTGTCTCGCATGGACTTCAATAAGGGTTTGCAGCAACTGGTTCATGTATGGATCATATGAATGTACTTCATCCACGATGAGAACTTTCCGTGCCAATCCAAGCATCCTAAGCGATTGATGTTTTGCAGGCAATACAGCCAGCAACGCTTGATCGAGCGTTCCCACACCGATCTCAGCCAGAAAGGCTTTCTTGCGGCTGTCCGCCAACCATGCACTGCAATATGCTTCTATGGGCTCTTCATCAGATTCTCTGTCATCTGCATAGATCTGATAGGAAGGATTTGCACTGGGCAACTCAATGGAGCTACGAAATGCCTCCGAAAGATGCCTGGCTCCATGCGCTAGAACAAGAGACGGACGTGCATCTTCACTGAATATTTTTCTATATGCCTTGCCAAGCCGTGTGTACATTGAATTGGCTGTTGCCATTGTAGGAAGTGCCACATAAATTCCATCTGACAGACCCTTATCCATGATTCTATGTGCGAGAACCAGTGCAGCTTCAGTCTTTCCAGCACCGGTAACATCTTCAAGTATAAAGAAATGGTTGGTTGTTTCGAGCTGATGTTTTTCGGCCCAGTTCTGCAGGGGAGTCAGTAATGAGATGAAAGGGAATAAATGGCTTGTATCTGTGAAAGTCTCTATTGCGGAGGGATACAAATCTGCCTTGGCAAAAACAGTTTCGGCATGTGGTAAGGCATGAAATTGCCAGTAATCATCCAATGGCATTACGGCTTGATAAAAGGTATCCGGGGCGCGTCCCGAACCAAGCCAATCAGCCAGTACAACTATACCGGCCAATTGCCATGAACTAAGTTTCAATAGATTCTTGAGATCCTTTTCCCCGAGAAGAGAACCATCAAAACTTCCTAGAAAGAGAGTAGTAATATCCCCTAGAAAAGAGTATGCAGCGTCCTCATCAGCGACAGTAAAAAAGTTCTGCCTGAGTATATGTGATCTTTTAGGTGGCTCACCATGATGACCTGTGACTATCTCCATCCAAGGATCAACATATCTGAGTATTTTTGCCAGATCGGAATGAGCTGATCCAAAGCACATTCCAACGCAATCCAACCATCTGGAGGATAAGATATCTTGCCAAAGTAGAAACCCGAGCGAGTCATGACGTTCAGAATAAGGCATTCTCTTGTCTGAAGGTACAAGAAGAGGTGATAGGTCAGGAACAATTCCCTGAAAAGCAGTGGCGAACTTACCAATATCATGAAGACATAAACAATAAGTAACCCAGCACTGAAGCCATTCAGGGAACACATTCAATTGCTTGGCTAGACGTTGGCAGAGTGATTTGTCAGGATCTAATAATATCCATCCCACCGCCGCCACATCCAGGCAGTGGTAGGGCAAGAGATGATATTTGCCGGTATCCTTTTCGGTTTTGCCCCAATAGCGATAATAATTGGGGATAGTACTATCAGTCATGTGCACTTGCTCCCTGTCTCAAGCGAGTTTCTGCAGAAATCACTTGTCATCTTCATCCAAATCTCTGCCGCCATCCGAGCATCATTCAATGCACGGTGCATCTGAATATCCTCCGGCAATTGTCCGAACAGAAACTGGTAAATCGATGCCAGGGTGTGGTCGGGCAGGTCCGGATACAATCTTCTGCTCAT
>JAFGTK010000283.1 GCA_016934135.1 Deltaproteobacteria bacterium
GGAGTCAGCGTAGCAAAATCCGGGTTGACAAACTCCATTGTAGTCCTTCCGACCGTGACAAGGTCGACGTGGGGGGTGATCATTTCCCTGAATGCCTTCACCTGCTCAGCCGATTCATACGTGATGGTCGTGGAGACATGGAGATAGGGGTACGGCCGGTCGCCTCGGATCTCGTGCAGTTTTTTGATTTTTATAATAAGTTCATTGAAGAAGTCACGGTTTCTCATCTCCCGATAACTCTTCCGGTCAACACCCTGGAATGAGAACTTCAGGCTGTTTAGTGGTGTGTTAATGAACATTTCCATCATCTTCTCATCAAGCAGCAGACCGTTGGTGTTCAGGTGGGTGAGGATGCCATGCTCCTGGCAGGTCGCAAGAATGCTTTCCAGTTCCGGGTGGAGGAGGGGTTCCCCCCAGCCGATGAACCGGATCGGGGTCCTGTGGGCTTTGAGCTCATTGATTGCTTTTTCAAAAGTATTCTCGGACATATACCCCTTCTTCCGTTTTGCCACACCGGTGCCAGTTGGGCACATCAGGCACTTGAAGTTGCAGGCATTGGTCAGTTCGATATCCACGTAACGGGGGAAAGCCGGCAGCATTGCCGGGTCCCCGCGGTTCCGGGGATCATTGCACTGGTCATAAATTGCCGTGAAGGGATTGGTACGTTTCATGAATGCACGTTATTTTTTTATTGACACTCTGTTAAATACCTGTCCGGTCATAACGATGGTTTTATGGTTACAGGTTTTTTTTCACATAGTCCGCAAAAATCTGCCATGAGGGGATATTTTCCGGGGAATTTTTAAGGTATTCCCTGATATATGCAGCATATTTCTTCTCATCAACCGATAATTCCCCTTTAAAATCTTTGTCCAGCGGATCATCGATGAACAGGACCTGTTTTCCCAGCCGCTCCGCAATCGCGTGAATGTTCTGCCCGTTCGATGTCTTGTCATTCTCGCGTGTGGTCAGGAAAATAATTGGCTTTTTAAAAAGTATGGCATAATTGACGGCATTACTGTCATGTGAAAGAACCAGGCGCGATTTCCTGATGAGATGTGCTGTCTGCCCGCAGATCCCTTCGCGGTTTCCATAATCAGCGATGTTCAGGTCAGGGTGTTTTTTCGGGTGCTCGGCTATCACGATTCTGACATATGCTGTCGTTTCAAGATACGAGAAAAACTTCCTTAAGTCATGGTAATACTTTGCATCCGGATTAAATACCGCGGTATGTTCGTGATAATACCGGTCGGGATCACTGGGGAAGTATGCCTCGATAAAAACACCCAGTTCCTCTTTTGGTTCTTCAGGTTTTTCAAGCTCCTGCAGATAAATGTCATAGTCAAGGGAATGCATCCAGACTTTTTTGGTATTATCGTCTATTGAGGTATTCAAAAAATCGATGGATTTTGTTCCCCCGAGCAGACATAGTGTTGCCGGCCTGATACCAAGAGTATGGCTGTACCGGAGGAGCAGTTTGTTTACAAGCGTTGTGACGAAATGCAGGGGGGATATCTCGGTGATACGTTTAAAATAATGCGCGTATTTTTCACCGGCTGAATAATAATGCAACGGAATGGGGAAGGGGTTGATATACAGGACCGCGTAGGAATAGCCCGGTCTGGAGAGTTTCCGGTATACTGGGAACGTCCTGTAATTCAACTCGAAAAGGCAGATGAATAGCGTTCCTGATGAATGCTCGTCCAGTGCGGCCAGAACCTCTTTTTTTGTTGTGAAACGGCGGATCTCCCCAGCGTTTATTTCATCAGGGAGGGCGACATTTTCAACTCTGGATGAGTAGATAACTCTGGAGATATCCCAGATTTCCACGTGAAACTTGTTCTGTTTGAGGAGATCGATACCGAATCGTTCGAAGTCGCGTTCGCCGAATTTAATCCCGCTTAAGAAAATGATCGTGGATACCGAATTCATCTGTCAGCACCTGATATTTCGGAATATTTAATCACGAACCTGATTGTGAATTCTGGTCATACTGGATCTGATAATAATTCGCATACACTCCGCCTTTCTGAATCAGCTCATCATGTGACCCGGTTTCGACAACCTGTCCTTTCTCGATAACCATGATTTTGTCGGCGTTCCGGATCGTGGAGATCCTGTGGGCAATGGCAATTATGGTGTATCTGTTCTTGATCTGGGCAATGGATTCCTGGATAATCTTTTCCGAATCCGAATCCAGTGCGCTTGTCGCTTCATCAAGTATGAGGATGTCCGGTTTTTTATACAATGCACGGGCAAGGGAGAGCCGCTGCTTCTGGCCGCCTGATAATTTTGCCCCTTTCTCTCCGATAACAGTCTCGTACTGGTCAGGCAGCCCCATGATGAAGTCGTGGGCATGAGCGAGTTTTGCAGCAGAGATTGCATCTTCTTTCGATATGTGGTCATTGCCGTAACAGATGTTGTTCAGGATCGTGTCATTGAAAAGGAAACTGTCCTGGCTGACAAACCCTATCCGACGGTGGTAACTCTCCAGCGTGAATTTTTTTACATTACGACTATCGATAAGGATCTCTCCCTGCTGTGGTTCGATCAGCCTGATAAGGAGGTCCACCAGCGTGGATTTTCCCCCTCCGGATGCCCCGACAAGGGCGACCATCCGGTTCTTGCCGATATAAAACGAGATATTCCGGATTACCGGGGTGGTATTTTGCGGGTACGTGAATGTGGCGTCGGCAACCTTGATGGATTCTGAAAAACCTCCAAATTCTTCTGTTCCGTCAATGATCGTAGTGTGCTGCTCCAGAGATGTGATGATCTCGTCAACTTTCTCAAGGCTGGCGAACTGGGTCGCGAGAACATGGCGCTGTGAGTTGAGCTGGCGGAGGGGGTCGGTCAGGCGGATGAGGATGAAGACGAAGACAAGGAGGAGGGGCAGGTCCATCTGGAACTGGACAGTAGATATATAGAGTATTATTATGGCGACCGAGAAGATGGTGACTTGGAAGAGAGTCTCGATTTTAATCCCGTTCAGCAGAAAATTTGTATTGGTCCGGGAATACGCCTCCCTAATCGCCCGGAACCGTTCGTCTTCGAGGTTTTCAGTGGAGAATGTCCTGATGAGCTTCATCATGTGGAGGCGTTCGTTGATGAATGAGTTCATCTGCATGTTCACTTCAATTGCGATCGTCCCGAGCTGTCGGGAGTATCGGATGAACCTGTTCAGCAGGACGAGGCAGGCCCCGGCCACGATGACACAGATGAAAGTCAGTTCTATTGAAATGTACAGAAGCATGACAACGTAGATCAGAATAAAGAAGAAATAAGTGAATATTTCCGTCAGGGTGTATGCCACATTGGCACCATTTTCCGACTGACGGGCAATCATATCAATCAGGTCTCCGGTCTTATGGGAATGGTGGTACCCGATGTCAGTTTTCATTGAACTATTAAAAAGGGTCTTTTTGAGGTCGGAACTGAAGCCGAACCACATGCGGGCCTGCATCCGTTTCTTTGTGTAAAGGAGAACCTGCCCGATAAAAAAGAGGGCTGCCATCACGAGAAGTAAATTCGTAAAGTTCAACTGGATACCACCAAGTGAGAATGACCAGTTGAGGAAATCCCATAGGGTGCCACCCGGGTTATCTGTACCGTTCATGATCTGTAGAAGCGGGACAAGGGCTCCGAGATTGACGGCCTCAAAGAGAGCACAGATTATTGCAAGAACGGTGATGGAAAGAATCCGGAATGAATAGGGCGTGAGATATTTAATCCCAATGGCCCTGTCGCGCTTGTTCATGATCATGATGGTTCCCTTACTATTATCTCGTTTCTGTTTTAAGAGCTGATCCGGGTAACTGTTTCGCATTCACTCAGAACAAGATCTATTATAATCAAAATTTCGGATTTCTGTTAACGGGACGTTTTTGAGTCTAGCTGAATACAGATTTGTTTAATGAACAGCCTCGAAATGCATCAAGCCGTGATGTTTTTTTGTAATGTGTTTCCTGTCTGATGAAGGGTCTCCCTCTCAATCCCTTCTTTTATCGTCGGCATGATCGGTAAGAACAACTAAATATCATCATTCAAAGAATGGATACTCATGATATGTCCATATTGTGGATCAGGGGACACTTTTGAATATTACCATACAATAATCCCAACTGTCGACCGGGCATGTGACCGGGAAAAATTATCTGAAGTTAAGCTTATGCCGCTTGTTGTCGAGTTCTGTAAAAAATGCGGTCTGGGGTTCAACACCACACCCTTATCGATGGAATATCTTGAAGAAAGTTACAAAAATTATGTTTATATCTCACCTGCCGATGGTATCGGGCAGACCAAATTTGACGGGACGCTCCGGAAGATCTCTGCCTTCTTTTCCAAAGATGACGAACTGATAGAAATCGGGTGTTCCGATGGTTTCCTGATTGAAAAGCTCAATTCACTTGGATATAATCGTGTTCTCGGTATAGATCCCAGTCCCCAGGCAGAAATTGCGATAAAGAAAGGGCTGAATGTAAGAAGGGTTTTTTTCACAGACAAATATCTCGGGGAAAGGAAAGTCGATGGTTTTTTGCTTGTCCATACCTTTGAGCATTTCGAGAACCCGTTCCGAATACTGAAGGATATGATTTCCTGCCTCAAGGAAGATGGAAAAATCTTTATCGAGGTACCGAATTTTGAAGGATATCACCATGAACATCTCTTCTTCTATAATGCTTACTTCATGGACCGCATGTTTCATGAAGCCGGCCTGAAACTTATCGACATTTCGTATGAGACTGTTGCGTTTAAGAAAGATTTCTATCTCCGGTGTGTTGCAGTCAGGGCAGAAAATCCAGACTACCCCGAATTCAGAATCAGTGAAAGGTTAAAAGACGCAGAGAGCATCGCACATTCAATCGCTGAACGCTACAAAGACCTCTATGAGAGGATAACCACATTTACTCAGGCAGATAAATCTGGGAATGTGTACTGGTGGGGCGCCGGAAGTGCCTCTGTGGTATTTCTCAATAATATCGATAAGAGCATTCTCGATAATAAAAAGTTCATCGTTGTTGACGGGGATAAGGAGAAATTGGGAAAATTCATTCCCGGGGTAGGGCTGGAAGTGTACCCTTATTCAATACTTAAAGACTTGAAAGCCGAAAGCCTGATCGTTGCCTCATCGCATTTTACCGAGATACAGAAAACACTCAGAGAGAACGATATTTGTCCGGAAAAAGTATTGAATATTTTTTAATCTTACGAAATTCTCATCTTTTCGCGAAAAACATCACGATACGAGGTCCCATGACAGCGGGGTTCCCTTTGCGATGGCCTTTGAGGCCTTTTTAGTCAGGATAATATCGCGATATTTAGGTGGGAGGCCATCGGCAGGCCGTATTGAGCGTATGTTCGTTTCAGTGAACGCGTCTCCCTTTTTGATATCTGCAACGGCAAAGAGGGACCGCCGGAACTTCCTGCTTGACCTCTCATGATCTGTAATCGTATACCGGACCTCGCCAATGATCTTCTCAGTCTCCCGGATCGCCTGGACCATTGCAGTAAATTCAGAAGGCTCCATGGAAAATGAACTATCCGGCCCGGGTTCATTCCGCGAAAGCGTGAAGTGCTTTTCAATGATCGATGCACCAAGCGTAACGGCCGTGACCGGGGCTGAAAGCCCCATGGAATGATCTGATAGTCCGGCCGGGGCGTTAAATAACCGGGAAAGGTGCGGGATAGTCCTGAGATTCATTTCATCGCACGGGGCCGGGTAGGCACTTGTGCATTTCAGAAGCGCAATCTCTTTTGCCCCGGCATCGCGTGCAGCAGTCACTGCATCATCTATCTCGCTTAATGAAGCCATACCGGTAGAAATTATGATGGGCTTTTTGGTTTTCGCCATGCACCGGATGAGGTGCAAGTCCACAATTTCAAAGGACGTGACTTTGTAAGCAGGTACATTCATCGTTTCAAGAAATTCAACACCGGATGGATCGACTGCTGCGGAAAAAAGGTCTATTCCGATATCGTCGGCAATATCCTTGAGTTTTGGCTGCCATTCCCATGGCATCGAGCATTCCCTGTAGAGATCATAGAGGTATCTGCCATCCCAAAGTGTCCCTCCTCCAACCTCAAAGCAGGGCGTCTTCAAATCGAGAGTATGCGTATCTGCAGTGAATGTCTGGAGCTTTACGGCATCGGCGCCGGCCTCCTTTGCGGCGTGCAGTATCTCGATCGCCTTGTTGAAATCCCCCAGATGGTTGGCGGACATTTCCGCGATGATATACACCGGGTTTCCCGGTCCGATTTTACGGTTTCCTATCCTGATAAATGGCTCCATAGTATGCGGCTTCCTCTATTTTATTGAACGGACAAGCTCAAAGGCCTCCGCTGCTTTTGTTCCTGTGGTTGCACCCCAGACGGATGCCATATCGCTGACATTTTTCAGGGATCTTGGGTGCGGGAATTCTCTCATCTCCCCTTCATATGCCTGCAGTGCCCGCAGTTTGACTTCAAGCGTATCGGAAATATCAAAAAATGTATTGGGTTTCCAGGACGGATCGAAACTCTGGAACGCCCATTCTGTTGACGATGGAATCTGGAAACAGTAAATGTCCTTTACTGCTTTTTTCCCGATTGGCCGTGCGGCGGTAAGTACCGCACGGTATGTCAGGACATGGTCGATATTCAGGTCCCCGCCATGGTGGGTGAATATTATGTCCGGTTCAATCGTATCGATCTCATTTTCGATTGTTTTTACGATATCGAGCAGGGGAACCGAATCAAACCTGTTGTCTGGCAGATTGTGCCAGATTGTTTTCATGATACCGATGATTTTTGTAGCTTCCTGCGACATATTGTGCAGTTTCCTGATCTCTTTTTCCATTGCCTCGGTTCTTTTCTCGTACCGTGATGCAATCCCCTCACCAAGAATAACTGCATGAGCATCCTGCCCGTCTTTTGCCATGCGGGCAACGGTTCCGCCACAACCTAAAATCTCATCATCAGGATGAGCTGCAATTATGAGTATTGTCACGATATATCCCCTGAATTATTATGATTCGAGTACCAGCTTATTAAACGCTTGGCATTCCCCTCACTGTTCGCAGCAACGATCCCGGAAAATTCCTGCTGGTGCAGGTACTGGATCCGGTTTCCACGGATGTCAGAAAGGAACCCGCCGCTTTCGCTTAATACAAGGTGCGGGGCTGCGAGATCCCATTGCTGAACAGGTACATCCTTGAAAAAAATGTCTGCTGTGCAATCTGCCACCCTGCAGATTTTGAGCGATATACTTCCCGATTCAACATATTTTTTCAGCTCGAGATCCATGAACGCGGACCGTGTGATTCCCTTAGGCTGGGGATAATTATCGATAAGTATTTCGAACCGGTTGGTGTCCCTGATAGTCAGCGGACTGCCATTCATGAACGCGCCGTTCTCTTTCTCTGCCCAGAATACCTCGCCTGATACGGGGGCGCAGATCGCACAGCATTCTGCGACACCCCTTTCAACGAGAGCAACCTGCGTCACAAAACCGGAAAAACCCTGTGCATAACTCGCGGTTCCATCGATGGGGTCAACAATGAAATAGCGGTCGCTGCCAATCATCCTTAAGGAATGAGGGTCCTCCTCACTGACCACAGGAATTTCCGTATCGATGACAGAAAGCCCCTCTTTCAGATAGTTATGGATGATAATATCCGCTTCGGCCTTATACTGTGTTCCAACCCACGACCCGGCAAGAACATGTCTGCTCCGCAGGTCCATCAGTTTCTCACCGGCTTTTTTGGCAAGTGAGACAAGATTCTTTGTCAGATTCATGTTCTGTATCCTTTAAACTCAGTATCTTTTCACGGTGTATTAATCTCATCCCCGGTTCTGTCGGATTATTGTTGGGAAAAAACTCATGAAAATCCTGCGGTCATGGATTTCTCAATATCCCGCATATTCAGGAAGTCAGGGAGAGGTATGTTCGCATGGCATCATCTCCTTATGGTATTTTTCCATGACATCTTCGAGCCCGTCGGACAGAATGACCTGTGGCAACCAGCCGCATTCTTTCGTGATTTTCTCTATCGACATTTGCGGATAGTCGATGACCGGCCCCTCGTATGGCACAAGGTCTTTATCCCCCCTGATATCAAAATCGGTTTTTGCGATCCGGAGTATTAAATCTGCAAGTTCCGTCAGGGTCATGGGTGTGCCCGAACCAATATTATATACAGCCTTTTTTTCAAACTGCTGATCCAGCAGTAATCTGAAGCAGTTACAGACGTCCGAAATGTGGATGTAATCAATTTTCTGATAACCCGTGCCATGGATTTGGATGGGTGTTCTTCTGAAAACCGAACGGATTGCATTTCCCATAAATCCCCCCTCTGGTAACGCGTGGATACTGGTGTAGCCGTAAATATTGGATAGTCTCAGTATCGTGTAATTGACCGAATGTTCCTCAAGAATTCGTTCCGAAGCCAGTTTCAGGACGCCATAGATCGTGGCGGGGCCGGGTGGGACCGACTCGTCCAGGGGTTTTGCTGAATTTCCGGTTATTGCCGGGTATACTGAAATTGTGGATGAGTGGAAGATATGCCGGATACCAAATTTTTCTGCAGTATCTGCAAGGAGGCGGGTCCCGATCACGTACGTGTCAACATAAGCTTTGGGATCCTTTGTGCAGGCAGCATTTCCACCGCCCCCCGTGAGATTAATCAGAACATCACATTTTTCTGCCAGTTTTTCAAGATCTTTTTTTCTTGTTATGTCCCCTTTCATGAGGGTAACATCCTTTTTGTGCATTATTGGCAGACGCAGGATATTCTCATAATGCCTGCCGTGATCCAATGCGGTAATTGAATGGCCAGCTGAAAGAACCTGAATCAGCTCGCTGCCCAGATACCCTGCACCAAGCAGACCAATTTTCATTTAGATTTCTCCCTTTGTCTTGTATAATATGATGAGATTATACTGATCTTCAATCTTATATCCGTACGATGCACGTCAGGTACGTTCAATGCGTCCCTCTCGCTTCTGAAATTCATCAAGCGGAACAAAGTCATCGAGTGTCTGCCGGCATAATACCACACCTTCTTTCCACATCCCGAACCGGAAGCTGTTTTTTCCTTCGATTGCCTGAAGAACCAGGCCATACACTTCTTCTATACCCGCAGCCATGGTTAATGAAACGGTTGTTGAATATCTCGGGTTGATCTCAAATAACCGTGGATTCCCTTCAGTACTGGTACAACAGAGCTGGACATTGAACGGTCCGTCCGCATGCAGTCTGTCCTGGATATCCTTGCAGTACTGTTCAATAAGCGGGTTGAATTTCGTCACCGCAAACCGGGTCACACCTTTTTTTGAAAGGATCTCTTTTGGGACAACTGCCTGGACACTTCCGTCTCTCCATACTACAACAGAGACGGTATATTCAGGACCCCGGAGGTACTCCTGGAGTATATACTGGTCCGGTATAATGCCCGCTGTTGCAAGCCAGGTGTCATATTCTTCATCAGAATTCAGCACCTGGACACCTCTGCTCCCGCGTCCCGTTCGTGGTTTAACAATGCATGGGAAAGCAAGGTCATTTATTCCATCTGATGCAAGGTAAGTTCCTGGCACGGGAATTCCGGCATCATAAGATTTTTTTATAAGGTTATATTTGTCAAGACATGTTTCAATGAACTCCCTGCGGGGGATGAGGGTGATAATCCCCTTTTCCTCAAGGGTGGCAACATGTACCAGTTCTTCATCGACAAGGGGAATGACAACATCGACAGATTCTTGCCTGCAGATCTTTTCTATAGCCGGTAAAAACCGTTTATCATCCGCCTTTGGGATGACATAACCCTTATCGGCAAGGAAGAGCCCTCCTGCATACGGATCCATATCTGCTGCAATGACCCGGCAGCCCCGTTTCTGCATAGCAGAGATTAAAAAGGGCAGCGCAGCCCCCCCGGCACCGGTTAAGAGTATTGTCGGAGTTTTTCTGTTCATGGTATATCAGCCACGGCCTGCTCTGTTTTTTTCTTTATGAAATGAAGGGTATTACATCCACATACATCTTCGCTACCAATAAGTGTAAACCCGGCATTTTCAAATGTCCTGATGGATGCGGGATTATCTGCCTTTACCCTGGCGTGTACCGCTTCAGCCGGGGAAGTGCGGAATAGTCGTTCCGTGCCGAGAATCAGCATTCCGGTACCGAATCCTCGTCCCCGCCATGCAGAATCGATACTGATATCGACAAAAGCATCCCCGCCAGTAAGGTCGAAACGTATCTGCCCGATATCCTGTTCAGCAGCATCGACTGCAATATACTGGTAGCAATTTTCGGATTCCTGTTTATGCCTGAACCAGACGGCATGCTGTTCCGGCGTGATCTTCTCTCCCTGAAATGCATTTTTGCGAACAATCTCATCATTGGCCCAAAGCAGGATTTTCGCGCAATCATCCGGCATTACTTTACGAAGCCGGAATGGTTGCCGGAGAATTGCCATAATTACCCTGTCGGCACCATGGCCATCGATGAGTCTGGATGCATTGTCTGAAAAATTTTGACGTATCTCAACAGACTTGACAAATCGTTCAAGCAGGGGACAAAGATTATCCGGAACTTCTTCTTTTCCTCCGATAACAAACGCGGCTGAAATCGATTGAAGAGTATCTGCGATCTTCCTCTGGTTCTCCCCGTTTATGACCAGGATCATGGGGATTTTCATGAAGGCAAGTTCCCATGCCGTTGTGCCTGCCCCGCTGATGGCAATGTCACATGAAGCGATTACCGATGCCATGTCCGCGGGGTCCCTGATAATTGTAATTCCGGGTGTATTGCTGCAGATCTCCTGGAGTGTGGAAAAGTATGGATATTGTTTTCCGATTACGACAGTTACTGAAACATTGCCCGCACCCGCGATATATGGCTGAATCGTTTTTACGATCTCCAGAGTAATATTTTCCGGATCGCTTCCCCCCACGGTTACGAGGATATTTTTCACAAATTGCGCCGGTTTTACGTCTTGTTCCCGACGACTTAAAAATTCCTTTCTGAGCAGCAGGTATTTCAGGCCGAGGAGAAACCGTGTGTCAGGATTATGGTTTGGGTACAAATCCATGGTCGCATAAATATTCTGATTCAGAACGATGTCCGTGTTATAATATTTTAAAAGGCCGGTATCATCAATTGTGAGAGTATGCATCCTGTTTTGTTTTATTGAAGCATGGAAATCATCCAGAAAACAATACCCGTCGATTACAACATACCGTGCATGAACAGATTCGGCGATCTGAGTAGTGCTGAGGGCATCCTGCCGGGAACCGGAGATCCCTTCCGTATATGCGACCCCGAACCCCTCCTTTATGATCCTCGATTCAAACGGGCTGGTATCGCTGGATATTACGAACAAGACCTCCTCTCCGCTGGTATACCATGATTGTGCAAGTGCAAGGCATCGCATGAGATGACCGCTTCCTATCCTGGCTGTTGCATCCGTACGAAATACGAGGGTCCCTGTGTTCATGAATATGGATACTACTTTTTTTATGAAGCTATTTAATAACCGGTTCTCAGATTTTGTCCTGTTAGGCTTAAGGGCTGGCCGGACCTACTCTGCATTTACCGGGTGTTGGCCGTAGAATTTGTACACGAACAAAGCGTTTTTTTTCAAATACCTGCAAATTGTGGAGAGTAATTTTAAAAATGTTCATTGCAGGTGGATCTTTGTCACTTTATTAAGCATATCAATAAGCTGCTGATCAGTTCTGTACCGGAGGGGCATGTTCTGATTAATCGCCGGAATCTCCGGGATCTCATCGAGAACGCGGAAAACATTCTGGAGATTTGGCTCAAGCCCCCCGCGTTTTTCGAGTTCTTCAAAGAGACGGTTGAACATTTTGAGATCTTCTTCGAAGTCCAGCGTGAGGCGGTAATCCCGGTACAGCTGGTCCGGCAGTTCGACAATATTGAGTTTGAAAACCTCCGGGTTGTTTTTCATATACCATGTCATGTATTCAGAATGCCTTGCATTTCCCATTAACCTGATAACGCGCCGAAGGGTCTCGGTGTTGTATACTTCCACTGCCGAACCAACTGCACAGGATGCAGCTCCGGTGAAGTCCGCTCCGGTCTCAAAGTGGCTTTTCAGTAAAATATCAGCAATATCAGGGGATATTACCGGGCAATCGGCGGTTACCCTGAGAATTACATCGATATTGTATTTTTCACATGCCCCCAGGTACCTGGCAATGACATCGTCAGGATCGCCCCTCCAGAAACGGACTTTTCCTCCAACAGTGTAATTCTCAAGAATTGCATCTTCCGGAAGGTCGGAAGTTGCAAGGATGACCTCATCTGTACCGGTTATCAGCAGGCAGTTCTGCAGGCAACGCTCAACGGACGGGACACCCCCGATAGGCAGAATCGCCTTATTTTTCAGCCGCGAGGATTTCATCCTGCAGGCTACGATAACGCCAATGCGGGCCCGACGGTACATTGTCCTCTTGATTGTTGATTTTTCCCCGACACGCTCATTAAGAATCGAGCCCTGTGACTGGAGCGTAACTATTTCATGCCATTTCATTCCCGACTGTCCGGTCCTCCGGAATATCAGATCCGACAGGCCAACCATGCTGCCTGGCTCAAGATCATGCCTTAGAACAGCAGCCTGGTATGATTTTTCAAGATACTCTTTCTCAGAATTCGTGATAAAAGTGCCATGAGATGCAGAGATCCAGTTGCCGAGAATTTCTATCATGTTACGCAGTTCTGCCGGTTCAAGGGAAGAGTACGCATCGTATTTTAATGCCTTGCGGTTGACGCAGAAGTGTTTTTCAATAAATGAGCATCCGCAGATTACAGCCCATACCGGAATCTCCTGTGCTATGGGCAGGTCTGCGAGTGAATGATCGGCAAAACATAGTGGCTGTGATGGAAATGCGGCTTTGAGTACCTGAATTTTCTGCAATCCCGTGTCGGATATCGATGTTGGATATGCCTGGTACCCGATCTGGAGGATCAATTCCTTCGGGTGTAATTTTTTAAATTTCCGGATATGGTGTTCGATCTCAGAAATCTCGTACCCGGAAATGTTAATCATCAGCTGGAGGTTTTCAATTCCGGCAGCAGATAACCCGTCGATGACATCGCGGTTATCGATAACCGATGCCTGAAGTTTTATACCCCTGATCCTGTCCTTGTTTTTTATATAAATTTCAATGCCATAGGTATCAAAAAGATCCAGCCACACATCTCCGAATTCAGCTGCATGTGAGATTACCGTATGCCAGATGTCTGGGGAAAAATGCAGTTCTTCATATGTGGAAAACCATTGATAGTCCGGAAGGGCGAGAAATTCAGGATTAATAGGATGGAATTTTATGGCTTTTCTCTCATAATCGATTTTTGCAAATTCTTCAATGACTGCATCGATATTCTCCTTTTTCCCGCCATGCGTGTTAGCCACCTCAAAAATCAGGTACGGCCACTGTGTGGATTCTTTGTTTTGTATCATGTATTCACCCGGCACCAGATTACAGGCTTTTTCCGGTTGAGTTTTGCGATGGCAGGATAAAAAACAGATGCTCCCCACCAGCCCGCAGTATGACAACGTGTGGATTATTAACGAAACGACGTAATGGTGTCGACAACGTAGGAAAATTCGTCATCGGTTATTCCGGGATACATAGGGAGCGAGATAATCCGGTTGAACACATCCTCTGTAACCGGGAAGTCGTTGTCATTGACCGGGATGGTTTTCCGGTAGTATGTATGGTGGTAAACCGGAATGTAGTGGACGTTCACGCCGATATTTTTCCGGCGCATATACGTGAAGAATTCATCCCTTTTGACATGGTCAGCGAGAATAATGGTAAAAAGGTGCCAGGAATGTTTGACATTCGGGTGGGTTACCGGAAGGGAGATCCAGGACACGTCCTTGAGAGCGCTGACATATTTCCGCGCAATGTCAATCCGCTTCTCAACAAACCCGTCCAGTTTTTTCAGCTGGGTGATGCCAAGCGCTGCCTGAATATCGGTTATCCGGTAATTACGGCCGAGCTCTTTCATATCGTACGCCCAGGATGCTTCCGGGCCATAACGGGACCGGGCATCACGGTCGATGCCATGGCTCCGAAGAAGGAGCAGGCGCTCGTGCAGATTCTGATCATCGGTAAGCACAGCGCCCCCTTCACCGGTCGTGATGTGCTTCACAGGATGGAAGCTCAGGACCGTGAGATCTGACTGGGTCCCGATTTTCCGCCCCTGGTATTCTGCACCCAGTGAATGGCACGCATCCTGGATGAGATACAGGTTGTTCTCTTCAGCAATCTCCTTGAGTTCCTTTATGTCGCATGGATGACCGGCAAAATCGACGAACAGGATAGCTTTTGTCTTATTCGTGATCTTCCTGCGAATATCCTCCGGATCGATGTTCCGGGTATCCCGGGTTATTTCTGCCCAGACCGGTTTTAAGCCATTATAGAGAAGGCAGTTGGATGAAGCCACAAATGTGAATGGGGTAGTAATTACCTCGGATCCCTTGGTCAGGGAGAGGCTTTGGACCGCGATATCAAGGGCGCTTGTGCCGGAATTTACGGCAGCGGCATGCCTGCAGCCGGTATACCGGCAGAGATCCTGTTCGAACTCGGCGATTTTAGGGCCCGTAGTGATCCAGTCGCTGTGCAGAACCTCGACAACAGCCCTGATATCATCATCACCAATTGCCTGTTTTCCATAGGGGATCATGCACTGTGCCTCCGCTTCATATCACAGGATAAAATGGGGGTCTAACTCGATTTGACGATCTTGTGTAAATCGTCATGAGTCAGCCACCAGTCATTGGTCTCGCTTGAATAGCGGAATCCTTCGGGGAGGCACTTACCATCTGAATGGTTTGTCTTGCCCCAGAACGGGTGTTCCGGTTCGACAATGAAATAGTTTTTGAACTCCTTGGCATGCCGGCTTTCATCCTCGGTCAGGAGGACCTCGTGCAGTTTTTCACCCGCCCGGATCCCGATTTCAGTCATTGTTGTTCCAGGTGCAACAACTTCTGCCAGTTCCGTTATCTTCATGCTTGGGATCTTCGGGACAAAAACCTCACCCCCTTTCATCATCTCGAGGCTCTGGATGACGAACCTGACTCCCTGATCGAGGGTGAGCCAGAACCTTGTCATCCTTTTGTCCGTAATGGTGATCTGCCCGGTCCGTGCCTGTTCCCGGAAGAGGGGGATGACGCTCCCCCTGCTCCCGACAACGTTGCCGTAACGGACAACGCTGAATTTTGTATTCCTCGTGCCGGTGTAGGTATTTGCCTGGACGAAGAGCTTCTCGGCAACCATCTTTGTGGCACCATAGAGGTTTACCGGATGAACCGCCTTGTCGGTGCTGATGGCCATCACCTTCTCAACGGAGTTGTCAATAGCAGCCTCAATAATATTCATCGATCCGTCGATATTGGTCTTCACGGCTTCAAGGGGGTTATATTCACACGTCGGAACCTGCTTTAGAGCTGCAGCATGGACAACGATATCAACACCGTTCAGTGCACGGTATAGGCGGCCCCTGTCGCGGACATCGCCGATAAGAAAACGTAACCTCGAGTCATTGAACGCATTGTTCATCTCCATCTGGAGCAGTTCACCGCGGGAGAAGATCCTGACACTTTTTGGCTTTTTCTCCTTTAAGAGAATCTCCAAAAATTTTTTCCCAAAAGAACCTGTGCCGCCGGTTACCAGTATTGTTTTATCATCGAAGATAGACATCAAATCCCCTTTGTGGTGTGCATGAAGTTGACATATATTTGTGTGGTACTTGGATTAATCTGTTGGTAAATGTGAACGGGATTTACGCCAGAACAATTAATATCCTGCAATGTATACTCACCTCATCGGGACCGGGAAATTTCAAGGAGGAGATTTCGGAACCGGGTGATGCCTTTCCCGTCCATGAACGGATCGATCTTCTCACACGCCTTCCTCTCTTTTTCGCCCCGGGCGGCAAGGCGGGCAGGGGTTTCTTTTGTCTCTAACAGGTGCATCACTCTTCTCTTTAAATCCAGGTAGCCATGAAGGGTGAACCCGGGAAGGCAGTCATAATAATAGTTGCGGTAAAGGGAGGTTGCATCATAGAATACGCCGGGAATATCCGCACCCCATGCCTCGACCGTGGATGAGGTGAAACAGGCCGAGATGACCAGGTCCGATGCAGCGATAACCTCGGCTGGTTCGATATCGAAACCATTGAGGACTACACACCGGGGATGGTTACTGAGGGCACGGTAGGCTTCCTCGATCTCCGGATTCAGGATGATATGGTACCCCCATGGGTTCTTCATCTTGAATATCACTGCAATATCCGCAAATTCGTCAATCAGCTTCAGGATGTCCCTCAGGAACACGAGGATGTCCTGGACATTGAGCGGTGCTCCCCCACCAAATGTCGTATCGAATACGCTAATAGTGTTCCGGGGGTACATGGAATTCTTTCGTATCACTTCCTTTTTTACCGATGCAAATACTTCGTTGTCTGACTGCTTTCTTTGGATATCTGCCACGTGCTCCGACCAGAGGCAACCGGTGACAGCAACCTTTCCGATGGTGTTTGTGTGCGCCGTATAGTACTCTTTCACTTTCTCATTCCATGCGATGACATAGTCATAGTTCATGTGGGAATAGTACACGGTCAGAAACGGGTCTTTGCCGGGCGGTGTGAAGTAATCCGGTGTATTGCAGGAGAAAACATAGTACAGGGTCTTTGTCCCGTGCCTTTCTAGGATCAGGTTCCGGACAATATGTTTGGGGATGGTGTCGTTGTACGCAACGTATGTCCTGCATGAGCAGATGCTGCAGAACCGCTCCCAGATAAGGGCAGCATGGAGTATCTCGAGCGTTGTCAGGATTGTGTGGGGGGGTTCAAGGAGTACCCGAGGGACGGATCTCAGCCACAAGGACAGGTACCGTAAAAGTATGGTGTTTTTAATAAATGAGAGGTCTGCCCCGCGCAGGATGGTGCGCATATCCGCACACCGGTAATTCCGTTTCGCCAGGTTATCCCGATATGCGGACGAGATCTCCATCTCGAGGCAGAAGATTGCGTTGTCCCGGGAAATGGTAGCGTTGTCGAGCAAAAAATCGATCGAGCGGTACTTCTGATAGAAAGCAAAATCCGTTGTATAGATGCGCAGTGCAGTGGAAAACTCCTCCTTTGCGGTCTTTTTTACCGATGGGATCCCAATCTTTATGAGGAGCCAGAAAGGCAGGGCGCAGAGCATCCCGGTATTCCTGACCTTTAAAAAGGTGTGACGTGCGTATGCACTGATCCAGACCGCAGGGGGGATACTGACCCGGAAATTCCTGCCGGAACCGGCAGGAAAGTTATGGGGCCTGATCAGAATCGAAGCAGGATCTTTTGGGTAGGCTGCGATAGTGCCCGTGATCCTGAACTTCTCCCCAATATCCTGCACCGTGAGATAGAAGCGATATCGGTTGACAAGACCCATCGCATGCGATTTCTCGTACGCATTTCCTATCTTCTCCGACCCGAAGAACGATCCCAGGAGGCGGATGATCCCCTTCTTGGCATTCCCTGACTCTTTCGAAAACTGTTCAACATCGGTCAGTATCCGGCCATCAACACTAAACCTCCGGGAGGGGTCGACATCGTTCCAGTAAACCCGGACTATCTTTTTGCGGGATTGAGCGTCCTTTAACCATGCGGCTTTTGCCAGACGTTTGTCAATCTCGAGATAAAAGATGGTGTGGGAGAGGAGTACGTGTATGAAGACTGAGGGAAGCAAGGCGAGACCGATGTATTCAAAAAAGGCAATATCCTCCGAAACACTCAAGGTCTTTTCATCCATCGCAAATCTCACCTGTCCTGGCCGGATATCATCAAAGATCCATCCTTCAACGTTTGCATCCGGTATTATCTTCCCCTGACCCGCTCGAATACCAGCAGCGAGCTAATCTCCAAGGGATCCGAAATAACCGGTTTACCGTCCCAGGGGCGGATTGCTTTCACGAGCAGGAAACCCTGCCGGTTGAACTCGTATTCATAGAACCGCGGATAAGTGTGGCCCCATTCGCTGATGATGAGTACCACATATCTGTTGGAGAGTGCGCAGATATGCCCGATGACGTCAAAGGACGGGTGGATCAATTCGATGGTTGCGCCCATGGAGTAGATCAGGTTGTACGACTTCTTCTCATGGACAAGGGTGGGCAGGATTTCTTCAAAACTCCCCGGCATGAGCGAGACCGTGTCGAAATGGTACTCCTTTCTGCCGAAATCAATTGCATTTTTTGAAATATCAACACCAGCGAGTGATGTGAAGCCGGCATCCCGGAGGTTTTTTAAGTAGAGTCCGACATTGCAACCAAGGTCAAGGATGGAGCTTTCCTTTTGGACCAGGCGTTCTATCTCGGCCACAAGGAGTGGGATGCGTTCGTGGGGGATGGTATACTGGTCAAACCCGTGAATGTCTCCGAAGTCCTGGTTCTTCCAGTGCTCTGCCTCCCTGCGCCGTTTGGGGGACAGGGCACGCAGGAATCGGGGGCAGAACGTGTTGAAGAGCTTTTTTGCATACTGGGTTTTGGTAAAAATGGGGGTATCGGGCATATCGGCTCCAAAGAATCCAGAAGAGTCTTCATTCAGATTAGCGGTTAACCTACAAAAGATTATTTCCTATTTATACGAATCATGTTCTCCCCAGAACTGCCGTCTGTGATATCACGTTGATTTTTTCCTTTGTCGTTGCCGGGTAAAAACCTCATCGGAGACCTTCATTTTTTCATTTTACAAGGGTACCCCCTTTCTATCCCAATGGGGGTGGCAGCAATGGTCAGAGAATAATATTGAATCCGTAGTCAAACGGCAAATTTTCATCCCAATGGTTGTCCCCTTTGAATTCTAACGAGAAATGGTAGCTAAAAGGCAACATTCTTGCCCGGGAGACTCTTGGGGGAATCAGCTGTTACGGAGTAAAGGATGATTGGAGAATGTGTACGTCTTAACCCGGCTGAGCAACCCCAGTACTTCTCTAAATTTTCCTCCCGTCCTTGAATAGTCATCAACACCACAACCTCCGATCAACTGATACTTCGAAGAACGGAA
>JAFGTK010000038.1 GCA_016934135.1 Deltaproteobacteria bacterium
CTTTTCGAAGAGGCTGTCAAAAGCACCCAAGCCGGCAGAGAACTGGATGTGGATACCTACAAGCGCGTGGACATCAGGACAGAGGCATTGATGGACATGGCATACTGCTATCCTGAATGCTACAAGGACAGCCCAACTGAAGCCGCCCTTGCCTATTTCCGGGAATATGCATGGTCACGCCAGGTTTATACCGAGGTGCTGGAAAAGCTTGCATACCGGTTTTACATAAAGAAGCGCTGGGATCATGCAGCTCAGGTATACCGGCAGCTTTCGGCACTGCAGCATGATCCGGACAAGCTTCTGGAATATGCGCGCAATATCTTTGACTGTGTGAAGTCAAAGGGCACGTATGAAAACGCGGATCAGGATATGGCCATAATCATCAAGGCGCTCAAGAAAGAAAGATATTCCGCCTGCAAAAGCGACGAGCAGAAGAAAAAGGATGCCTGTGATTATGAGATGTATGCAAGGAATATCGTTACCCATCTTCATAACGAGGCGAGGAAGAAAAAATCCCTTTCAGGTTTCAGCCGCAGTGCAGATGCATACCGGTCATACCTGGAATTTTTCACTGACAGCCCGGTCATCTCCGAGATGGAGTCGAACTATGCAGAGGCGCTCTTTTCCTCAAACGAATATCTTGAGGCCGGGAAGCATTATGAAAAACTGGTAACATCCGGAATCGTTCAGGAAAAAGACCGGGAGCAGAAACTCTACGGTGCGGTTATCTCCTATTATAATGCCCTGAAGAACAAGGATGATCTGAACTATTTTGAGGTCGCCTATGCAAGAGACGGGCTGAAAACGACCGGCAGGCTCTATGCCGCGGATTTCCCTGATTCCTCACGTGTGCCCGATGTGCTCTTCAACGTGGCATGGATATCGTACGATGCAGGGCAATATGATGAGGCGATTGAGGAGTTCACCAGCTTCATCAGGGCCTACCCGAAGGGAAAGCCGGCTTCTGCCGCAGTTCATCTGGTTCTCGACTCCTATAACCTGATAGAGGACTACGAAGGGCTTATCAAGTACGGAAAAGGGATTATCCGCAACAACTCGATTACAGACAAGACCCTCAAGGGCGAGGTAACTCTGATCGTTCAGGCAACCGAATCGAAGATCCTTTCGACCCTTACGCTGGCAGCCCTGGATGACTGGGAAAAAGGCAGATCCGATCTGCTCAATTTCGCCTCCAGGAGCATCTCGGATGGCATGGGAGAACAGGCCTTAAGCGCGCTGATTGTCTCAAGCAAGGAAAAGGCCGATCTCAAAACACTCATTGCTGCAGGGGATGATTTTATCCGCCGGTATCCATCCTCTTCCAAGGTGGAGGATTCACTCAACCTCATGATCGATGCCTCTATCCGGTCATCTCAGCTGCGTCTTCTTGCCGGGTATCTGGAGTCCTTTGCCGGGCATCTGCCGGGGCACCGCAATACCGGGGATTTTCTTGTTCAGGCAGGCCGCCTGAGAGAGAATCTCGGCCAGTATGATCTGTCCAGCAGGGACTATGCACAGCTGATTTCCCTGGGCAAGGCCGATGCAGATCTTCTGGAACAAACCGTATTTGCCATGGCAGACAATGCCGAAGGCATGGCCGATCCTGATGAAGCGCTCAGGATCTTAAAGAAGTACAGAAAGAAACTTTCGAAAACCGGTACAGTACGCGCAGATGCAAGGATATCGGACTTAAGCCTTGCACTGGGAAAGACCGGGGATGCCCAGAAATACCGGAACCTGGCATACAAGGCATACAAGCCTTCCATGGCGCAGAAGGATCATCAGATCTGTCATGACATGGCGCAGATGGTCTATAATGCAACCCGTTTGAACCATGAAAAATATATGTCCCTTGCCTTGAGCGACAAGATCGACAACGAGGTTGTTGCGCAAAAGGCAAAGTTTTTAGAGAAACTCGAGACGGGCTACCAGTCGGTAATGCAGTACAAGTCCCCGCAGTGGGCACTGAAGGCCTGCTTTGATGCCCATGTCATTAATCAGGAATTCGCCAGGTTTCTGGCGGAAGCGCCCATGCCGGACCTGACAGCAGAAGAAGCCGCTCAGTATGCCGCGATCATCGAGCAGAAGGCCCAGGCATATGCCAACAAGGCAAAAAGGTATGAACAAACCTGTATTGAACAGGCCCATAAGTGGGAGGTTTGCGATCCGGAGCTGACCGGATACTATGCGGGTTCTTCCGGCAGACCTTTCTGTTCTGCTGCCAGGAATGTGGAGCTTGCCGGGGAGAGTCTCAGGGATGAAAAGATGCTGGGCCTGCATGGATGCCTGCTGAAAAACCCGGACGATTCAGCCGCTCTCGCAGAACTTATCCACGCCAATATTGAAAGGAACGATTTCCGCCAGGCGATTCTCATAGCAGGCAGGACCCTGAACGAGAAACCCGATCTCAGCTCAAAAGAAAGGGCTGATCTTCATACCTGCATCGGTGTGTCAAGACTCTATCTCGGCCAGGACAGCCATGCAAGGGATGCATTCAGAAAAGCCCTGGAGATTGACCCTGAACATATGGGTGCTCGTATCAATCTGGCGGCCCTTCTGAACCACTATAAGCACAGTCTGGAGGCAAAACAGCTCTATAACAGTCTTATTCCTTCCGGTGAGACTGACCAGACAATGGATCTTATACATCCGCAGGCAAAGGAGTTCTATTATGAATCCATTCAGATTTCTAAGAAATGATATGAGGTTGATTCTTCTCATTGCTGCCGTATCCATGACTTTTTTTACCCTGGCAGGCTGCAAAGGAGGATCGGGGTCATCCGGCATGATCCCGGGTGTAAACAATTCCAATAATAATTCGGGTCAGGCTGCCACCTCTGAAAGCTGGCAGCAGGCAGAAATTGCAGCGTTTTCATCCGGCGGCATGCTTTTGCCCAATGTGAAGGCTGCGCAGGATGACTCAGGCCTGGTGCACTTGACCTGGTTTTCCGACAGCATCACTACCGATAGTGAATATACTGTAAATCATATCGTGTGGGACCCGCTCATCCAGGACCAGGTTACGAACTCGTCCGTAATTGACATAGACAACTGCAGGACACTCGGC
>JAFGTK010000284.1 GCA_016934135.1 Deltaproteobacteria bacterium
GGCTCGGACAGAAGGATGATGGGGCCGGCATAGATACCATAGAGAAGGATACCGGAAACACCTGCCTGCAGAGCATTGAGCGGCAATATCGCGGTAAAGGTTACCAGTACCATGATCGTGCCCACATAGTAAAAGGAATCATATCCCCCCATGTGGACACACAGCATGGAGATGGTAAAACCGGATACAACATAGGCAATGATTGCAAGGAGATATGCATATTCCCTTCCAATCTTGGTCAGATACACAAAATACGCAAGAAGAAGGAGACCGGAACATCCCAGACGGTATATCAGAAACAGCTTGAAGAATTCCCGGGAAACAACAAAGTCAAGGATGCTGAACAGAGGTATGAGGATAATCCCCACCAAAAGGATAAATAATACCCTCTGGTAGAACAGATCCTTTGTCTCCTCATCATATCTCTTATGATATTCATCCGTAACAGAAAGCATATGTAGTCATTCTATCGGCATTATGAAGCAAAATATTTATACTAAGAATTGAGTGCTTAAGTAGGAAAAGCATCTAAAGGAGCCTCGGTTCATCTCCAAATGGTTTCAATAACTCAAAATCAGGCACATAGGTATCACTCGCATCCATATCCTGTGAAAATATTGTGGAAAAACCGAGTTCAAGGGCCCGCTCCAGCACAACCTCGTATTCATCCGCAGATAGCGGGCGTTTCATATCGCTGATGTCTCCCGGATAAAAAGACGGATTGTACTGAGACATTATGCTTACAGGAATCTCGTTCGAGAGTCCTGCAAGAAATTCGAGTACTGCAAAGGGATTCGAGAGCATGCCTGGAAGGACGAGGTGCCGTACAATCAGCCCCTTTACTCCCCTGCCATCCTGATCCGTACGCAAAGGTCCTGCGGATTCAAAGAGATATGTTATCGCCTGCCTTGCAATGTCCCAGTAATCAGGTGCATTGCTCAATATCCTGCCCATGGCATTGTCTCCGTATTTCAGATCCATAAGGTATATATCTGCATAGTCTTTCCAGAGTTTCAGCGTGGAGACAGTCTCATATCCGCTTGAATTGATTATTACCGGAAGGCTCAAGCCCAGATCATGCGCCTTGTCCAGAGAATCAAGGATCAAGGGCGTATAATGGGTCGGCGTTACCAGATTGATGTTCGAACAGCCCATTTCCTCCAGGCTTTTCATATGTGATGCAAGGTCCTTGGGCGAGAGGACATTCCCTGCTGCATGATGGCTTATCTGCATGTTCTGGCAATAGCTGCATTTAAGCGGACAGCAGGAAAAGAATATGGTCCCTGATCCGGCGCCCTTGACAAACGGCGGTTCTTCACCCCGGTGTACGACTATGGAGCCTACAAGGAGATGATCATCCGCAGAGCAGAATCCTGATTCCTCAGACCTGTTGACACCGCACGCTCTGGGACAGAGGGCACACCCCATCACTGCTGTTTGTCCAGCTCCCCAATCAGGACTCGTCCATTCGAATCCCTCGGAATGCTTTCCACAAAGATGACCTTCCTCGGGGTCTTGTACGATGCCAGCATCTTGCGTGCCTTCTTTTTCACTTCGTTTTCCGTAAGATCCGGGTCACCTACCACTACATATGCCTTTATGATTGCCCCTCTCATGAGATCAGGGATACCGCTTACAGCAGAGTCTTTCACTCCCGGGATCGAATTCAGTACATTTATCACCTCCTGGCAGTAAACATTGAATCCCGATGTGATAATCATATCCTTTTTATATCCCGTGATATAGATATAGCCTTCCTCATCCATATAGCCGAGATCTCCCGTATAGAGCCACCCGTCTTTAAGGACCTCCTCGGTTTCCTTCGGTTTCTTATAGTAGCCCTTCATGATGTTCGGCCCCTTGAAGAGAATCTCTCCTGTCTCTCCTGCAGCAAGGGTATTACCATCATCATCCACAACCTTTGCTTCCACACCGGGCACGCATGGGCCGATGGACTCCGGCTTGTTCTTCACATGAACATTGTTGGCCGCACATACAGGAGATGCCTCTGTAATCCCGTAGCCCTGCCTGATTTCTGTGTGAAAACGCTGTTTGAATTCATTGAAGATATCGATAGAAAGGGCAGATCCCCCTGCGATCAAAGCCTTGGTACGGGTATAATCAATATCCTGCATCTCGGGATGGTACAGCAGACCGTAGAAAAGGGTGGGGACCGCGCAGATTAAGGTTATTCCGCCCTGGGTAAGGGCATGGTGCAATTCCTTGAAATCGAGCTTTTTCATAAGGTAAGCCGTACCTCCCAGTCTGAGCATGGAAAGCAGATTCGCGCTTGCACTGAAAGAATGGAAGCATGGGATAAGGGTCAATGTAGTATCAGTATTATCTCCATTAAGGCATATCCGTACAAGATCGGAATTGTGATCCAGGTTTTTCTGGGTAAGCATGGCCCCCATGGGGAATCCGGTCAGGCCTGAGGAATAGATCATGACCGCTGTATCATCTTCGTCCATGTCTTCAATAATCCCCTCACCCTCTCCTGTCACCCACTGGGAAAAGTTCCCCTCTTCGCCTATTGTGATTACAATATCCTGGGGGTACTGATCCTGGATCTCCTGGTAGGTTCCGATATCGCCTTCTTCGATGATTATTGCTTTTGAATCCGAATCTATAAGAATATGGCCAAGTTCCCTTGAAGTAAAAGAAGGATTCACCGGAGTAACCACTGCCCCGATTCCGATAATGCCCATATACGATATGACGAATTCGGGTATATTGGGAAGTACCAGGGTGATATGATCTCCTCTTTTTATCCCTGCCTTTCTCAGAGAAGTGCCAAGCGCACTGGTGAGGCTGTACAGCTCGGCAAAGGTGATCTCCTGGTCCTTATAACGGAGACATACCTTTTCAGGCATTTTCCGTGCATTATCAGGCAGCCAATTATAAATATTCATTAAACCTCCTTTAAACAGAAGAGACCATATTTTTTCCCAAGGATATAATTCCTCATGATGAACAACGCAATCACAAACTCGTCATTTTTGCCATCCATGCGGATTTTTCTACAGCAAGTGAAAACCTTTATGAGATATATCACGACTGAATGCCCCAAGGGAACTTGCAATCTTCTTGATCTGATACGGCTCTACAACATCCTTTTCAAGGATGATCCCTGAAATATACCGGGGTGCGGTCCTGTCAAAGTATACATTCCTTACAAGAATCCCGGCAGGTGCATCTTCCCACACCTCCTCAGAATCATGCTCTTCCAGTTCCACGGGTTCTTCATGAATACAGATCTTCCTCATTTCACCCAGATAATATACCTTTATCCCTGCTGCATGAGCAGCCACTGCTATCTGCCTGGAGCCTGCCTTATTGATTACCGAACCATCCTGCTCTATGCTGTCAACGCCGAGCAGGACCGTATCCACACCCTGCAGTGCATGTGCAGCCAAAGCATCGGTGACAAGGATAACCCTGAGCCCTATCTCGGACGCGATCCGGGCTGTTCTTCTTCCTTCAAGGCATGGCCTTGATTCGGTAACAACAAGGGAACAGTCTTTTTCCTTCAGGATATTCAGGGCGGCATTAATGGAAGAACTGTATGAATGAACGAGCACAGCAGATCCTTCCTTAAGGATATCGCGGATATGCCTGACTGCAAGTTCGGCAGATAAATCCATCTCCTTCCTGTGATTCTCTATGATCCGGGGAATCTTTTTCAGAGCAGCCTTGCTGTCAAGGGAACGCACCGAGCAGATATCTCTGAACAGCAGTTCAAGCGTTGTAGAAATAATAGCCATGGAAGGCCGTATCGTGCCCAATTGTTTACAGACAAATTCGATATCATCAAGAATGGTCCTGGTGGAAGCGGCATTTGTAGTCTCACATACACCTTTGAGGAAATCCAGTGCACAAATGGCAATCTGACGGGCACCGCTGTCTCTGTCGTGTCTGATCTGATGCTGAAAATCGTTAACCTCTTTCTCCAGCGGCGATCTTGATACCGTTTCATAGACCTCCCAGAGACCGGGCACGGTATCCCTGTTCTGCATCTCCTCCGGCTCGATCCATTCCAGCTCGGTATTCTCCCAATCGAGCCTGATCATCTTTGGATCATGGATTTCACACAGAAATGGATGCACACACCAGAGCTGTTCATCCCTGTCATCATGAATAACCAAGGGCTTAGCCTGCCGGACAAGGGTGTACTCGTAGGATGTAAGTGATGTTTCTTCCTGAAGCTCCACCATGAAATGCTCATTCGGGTCCCCTTCAAGATAACCGCTTATCCCTGACCAGCGACCTTTGTGGGTTCTGACGTTACTGCTTCTGCGTACAAGGCAGACCTTGCCCTTATGGCAGAGAAATACTGTAACAACGCTTGTCTGTTTCATTTGATCGTCTTTTCATTCAGGCTGAATTTGTAGCACTCGAATGGTTCGTTGCTTCCTTCTTGAAAACGCCGATTTGTGGTGCAGTATACCTTCAGATCTTCATCATGGCGATGAACGCATACACTGCACAAAACCCGGTCATCAAGGCTCAGGGGTTCACCCAGGTGATATTTTCTGTACTTGGGGCATGCAGCACATTCTTTCAGCGGTCTTTTTCTCCTGTCACACCACGAACATTTCTTATCCCGGAAATCCATATCATCCGGTAACATACTGTCTGTTTCATGAAAGGGCAAGTCTTTAAAGCTCAATCCATGCATGTTTTTATTAAGGATTCTTCTCTGATTCAATGATCCCCATCTTTGTCTTTGAAGATCGACCTGAAGAATTTCAGAACCTTGGGAACCCCGACATCTGAAACATCTGTGGGCTGGGTGCCTTTTATATATGGAACCTTCATGCTGTTACTGTTCCAGCGTCCCGCAAGCTTTCCATTGGAACGGTCAATGGAACAGAAGATAATATCATCAGGTACATTCCAGGTATCGGTCTTTGCAATACGCGCAAGGATCATCGAGGCAATGGGCATGGCACCTGATGCGCCGGTAAGTCCTATGGGCTTGAACTCATCATTGCCCAGCCATACGGTAACGACAACATCAGGGGTGAATCCCACAAACCAGGAGTCTCTCAAGTCGTTGGTTGTCCCTGTTTTTCCGCAGATGCCGTCCGAGATTCCATACATCTGGGCCGAGCGTGCCGTGCCAGAGGTTACAACCTCCATCAGTGCACTATTGATCAGGTATACAGCAGCAGGATCAAAGACCTGTTCTCCCCTGCCATCAATGTCCTGCCGGAGTACGGTTCCATTCTCATTGACTATGGCCTTGATGCAGGATGGTCCTATACTGTATCCCTGGTTTGCAAATGCAGAGAAAAGCATTGTAACCTCCAGGGGGGAGCAGTCCAGTGCCCCGAGAAAAAGCGATGGGTTCTCCTTGACAAAAATACCTGGCAGAATATCACGGATCTCTGCGGCAATAGAGTGCAAACCAAGGTCCATCCCCATTCTCACTGTTGCCTGGTTATATGAATGGATAAGTGCATCCCTGATCATTATCCGGCCATGGCTGATCTTGTCGAAATTCTCGGGCTCCCACAATGTCCCGTCTTCCAGTGTTACAGTAATGGGGCTGTCATCGATAAAGCTGGACAGGGTATATCCCCTGCGCAGTGCGGTATAATACAGTATGGGCTTGATGAGCGAGCCGATATGACGCCTGATCTGAGTACACCGGTTGAATTGCGAAGAGGCATAGTCCTTTCCGCCCACCATTGCCAGGATATCACCTGCCAGCGGGTCATTGATGATAACAGCACCTTCAATGCCGTCATCCTTGCTCTTCAACCCATGGGTCAACAGGGTTTGAGCTGTCTGCTGCATATTCATGTCGAGAGTAGTGAAGATCCGATACCCTCCCTTTGCCAGCCGGGTAGCCGGATACTGATCCTGGATCCTCGCCAGTACATGGTCGATGAAATAAGGGGCATGCTTCAGTGTAGGTTCAATAGGTATTACCCTGATCGGCTTGTTTCTGGCCTCTTCGAAGAGACCGGGCTCGATCATCCGGCTGTCCTTCATGAGTTCGAGGACCGTATTGCGCCGGGCAAGTGCATCGGCAGGATACGCATAAGGAGAATACCTGTTAGGCGCCCTGATGATACCGGCCAGCAGGGCTGCTTCTGCGAGATCTATATCCGATATATCCTTGTCGAAAAACAGTCTCGCTGCACGGCCTAAACCATATATGCCGGAATATCCCCTCCGGCCCATATAGATCTCGTTGATATACATCTCAAGGATCTCGGGCTTTGAATACACGGCCTCCATGATAAAGGCCATCCACATCTCTTTGAACTTCCTCCCGAAGGTTCGCTTTTGAGTCAGGAAGAGGTTTTTAATGAGCTGCTGGGTAATGGTTGAGCCGCCTTCGGTAATACCTCCGGCTTTTATGTTGGCCAGTGCTGCCCGAATCAGGGATCTGACATCCATTCCCCAATGCTCATAAAATCTCCTGTCTTCTGTGGAGATCAGAGCATCGAGAAGAAAGGCAGGGCACTCATCAAGGGTTACGATGGTACGGTCTTCAAATTTCTCATCGAAGATCTCTGCAATACACTCGGGTTCGAGCACAACAGATTCAATATCTCTTGCCTCATCGATGCTGATTATGCGGGTTATCTTTGATCCGCTTACATTTAGCCTGACCAGTGCGGCTTCGGCCTTTCTTGATGCATATTCAAAGGGATGAAGAAATATTGTAAGACCATGTTCATCCCACTTATATTCTCCAGGGGCCAGAACATTTTGTGCATACCGATATCTCAGCCTTTCGAGTCTTCCATCAAGGCCGATACGCTCAGTATCCATGCCCGGCGTTATGGTAAGCTCATGGCTGTAAATCCTTGAAGGGATATGCCATATGGTGCCTACGCCGATCTTCCTGATCTCCCTGTATGCATCGAGGATAGCGACTGCGCCCAGAAGAAGAATTGCCAGGCCAAGACATATCCCGATTCCTTTTAGATAACGGATAGGAATCTTCACAGGGACAGACTATAGGCTGTTCATAAAAGAAGTGTCAATGTCCAAAAGTGCCTCTGTTGACTGATAGAGCCCGGGTTTGTGTATGCTCTGAGGCAAAAATATCAGTCCTGCCTCTTCCTCAGCAGCTCTCTCTGCCTTCTGAACAGGTACTTGATAATATCATCCCTGTTCTCGGCATCCATCTGGAGGAACCGTACAGCCGCAGCATAGCGCTTAGTGTCATAGCTTGTTACTTTCTTCACCCGTATTACATCACCGACAAGCCTTATAAACAGAAGCGGCACCATAGGGAGGATGAGACTGATCTCGAGAAGATCTCCCATCTCGAACGAGTTGTTCGTGATAAACCTGATCCCGGAAGCACTGATATTGACATCACGCGGTGACGAGCTCATGAGTTCTTTAAAGTCTTCTGCAAGATACATGTGAATGAGAAGATCGAGCTTTCTGTTAATCTCCCACAAGGCCTGATTATGCGGCGATTCTTTTGTATAGGGCATCTCATCGACCCCTGGGTACCCGTATTTGCCTTTGAGAAATGAATCGATTATCAGCTTGTTGGAGCGTATCCGCTCTACAGCCGAAGCCAGAGCCCCGGGTTTGCTCTGTGCATTGCAGATAAACCTGGCACTGAAATAGATCTTGTCGTATATGCGAACATCCTGTCTACGCTCATTACCTGGGGATGCATAACACTCGATACACATCTTTATGCCGTCGCCGGTATTCTCGACGACTCTGGCAAGGACCGAATCCTGTCCGTCCGATATCTTTACCATGCTCCCCTGTGCAGCATCGAGGTCTCCTTCAGGATGCAGAACAAAGGTATCGTCGCCCGATATGTCACTGACCTTAGCGGAAATCTCTTCTCCCCCTGCAGATAAGGCATGAACCCCTTTACGCAAATCAAGCAAGTTATCAATATTCATGAAATGTCCTTCATTATTCCTATTCTGTTCCGGCCTCTGTTTTTAGCCAGGTAAAGGCCCCTGTCTGCCTGTTTTACTAAATCGAGACTGGTAAGTCTATCATTATATTGAGAGAGACCTATACTGACCGTAACATGCAACCCGGCAATAAAACTCATTTTCTCAACAGTACAACGTATTCTTTCAGCAAGCTTTTTTGCCTTTGCCAGTCCGGTGTGAGGAAGAATAACGGCAAACTCCTCGCCTCCGTAACGGAACACACGATCACTCTTGCGCACACAATCGGTCAACTTGTCAGAAAGCGTTTTCAATACAATATCCCCTATGGGATGACCGAAAGTATCATTTACCTTTTTGAAATGATCGATGTCGATCATCATAACAGAAAAGGTGGTATCATATCTTGAGGCCCGGTCCTGCTCAGCCTTGAGCATTTCCTCAAAGGCACGGTAATTGAGCAGTGAGGTCAGCCCGTCACGATATGCCATATGCATGAGCATCTCATGATCCATCAGTTTTACTACAGCTGGTGTCAATATTTTGACCCATTCTCGAAATATATCATCATGAATGCCGGAGTTGATGCAGAGAACTGCTTTCATGCCGGGAGTGCTCATGAGAAGGAACTCGATGCGGTGATGAACAATGGGGGGATGTCCGCCGACAAGCACCTTGTTATATGAAAAGGGCTTGCCTGCAAGAATTTTCCTTGCCTCCTGATCCCCCCCACCTGTTCTTTCAATCATTGTATAAACCCCTGCGTGAAAGCCGATATTGTCTATGTACAATGCCGGTGCAGACAGGGGAAATGTCTGCCCCATCAGGGAAACCAGATCCATGAAAGCATGGTGTGAATTCTTGCTTGAAAGAAGAGCGACCATGCTCTCCGTGAACAAGGCAAGTGTTCCACTCCTGTTATATTCGCCGGCAATAATTTCCTTTTTGATTTCCTGATTGCTTATCTGTCGTACAAACATACTATCTCCTTTGGCATAAAGGACCTTATTATTTATGGCATATACAGTTATATGCAAAGTATGTGCCTTGATTAATGGATCAAATTGATATATATAGTCTTGCGCGGTCACTGGGACAAAGGGTACATCCCGAACTAAGAAAGGTTTGATCAATCGTCTCCCCTGAACAAGGGATCTTGAATTGATCAATAGCAGGCAAACTATGAGAAGGGATATTATTGAGATCAGATGGCATGGAAGAGGCGGCCAGGGAGCAATCACTGCAGCCAAGATCGTAGCGAAGGCAACCTTTGAAACAGGCTTCCCCGGCGTTGTTATGGTTCCCACCTTTGGGACCGAACGCAGAGGAGCTCCGGTATTTACCTCGCTTAAACTGTCAAGGGACAGAATCTACGATCTTTCTCCCATAGAGCATCCCGATATAATCGTTGTACTTGATCATATGCTCCTTGAAGAATCCGATATTATCAAGGGTCTGAAGCCTGGAGGGCTGATTGTCGTCAATACGCCGAGGCCTCCCCAGGCATATAATTTCAATGGAATGGTCGTGGCTGCAGCTGATGTGACACATCTGGCAAACAAGGCAGGGCTGCCCCAGGGTGTGGTAAACAGCGGCATTATCGGGGCTTTTGCCAAGGCATCGAAGCTGACGGACATGGATACGCTCATAAAAGCTATCGAGGAAGAGTTCATCGGCAGAAAACCAAAGGAAAATGCACGGGCCGCCATTGAAACCTATGAATATACCGTCATTGGGGGCTTATAATGGGCAATGACTACCGCTCAAGGACTTCTCACAGCAAAAGCGGCCCTGGAGACGCAGGCAAGACAGGTTCATGGAGAATACTGCGCCCTGTTATCGATCCTGGCGTCTGCATACCGGCAAAACGAGGCGCCCCTGCATGTTACATGTGCTGGCTGTATTGCCCGGACGGTGTAATCTCCAGAAGCATTCCGCCGACGATAGATTACGAATACTGCAAAGGCTGCGGAATATGCGCCGAAGAATGCCCGACAAAGGCAATCACAATGGTGGAAGAATCCAGCTTCATCAAGGAGGATAAATAGGGCTATGCAGATGATAGAATCTGGAAATGTCGCCGCAGCACTGGGCGTAAAACTGTCGCGAGCCCAGGTGATCGCCGCATATCCAATTACCCCTCAGACTCCTCTTACTGAAAAGCTGTCCGAATTTATCGAGGCCGGGGATATGTCTGCGGAATATATCCCGGTTGAGAGCGAGCATTCCGCGCTTGCCGTCTGCATTGCTTCATCCTCGGCAGGCGCCAGGTCATTTACGGCAACAAGTGCAAACGGCCTGCTGTACATGCATGAGCAGATTCACTGGGCATCCGGCGCGAGACTCCCCATCGTCATGTGCGTGGTAAACAGGGGGGTCGGTGCTCCCTGGACAGTCTGGAACGACCATCAGGATTCCATGTCGCAGAGAGATACCGGATGGATCCAGATATATGCAAACGACCATCAGCAGATTATAGATGCAGTGATCAAGGCATACGCTCTGGCCGAGGAGGTAATGATTCCGGTCATGGTATGCTATGACGGCTATCTGCTTTCTCACACATACATGCCTTTTGATATACCCGATGTTTCACTTGCAGACTCATTCCTGCCTCCATACAAACCGGCCTACTGTCTCGATCCGGGCGAGCCTGCGAATCTCAATACTGTCACACTTCCCGATGTCCGCGACGACATCAACGGCAATAGGGCTCACGGATATTTCGAGATCCGCCATCTTCTGCAGCAGGATATGATCGCATCCATGGATGCCCTTGAACGGATCGACTCACGGTTTAAGACTGTCTTCGGCAGGGGAGGAAACCCGTTTATCGAATCCTATCGCACAGATGATGCGGAATTCATTGCCGTAGGTATAGGATCGCTTTCATATCACCTCCGGGATGTAGTGGACAACCTAAGGGATGAGGGAATCAGCGTGGGAGGCATGAGCATACAGTTATACCGGCCCTTCCCGTACTCGGCCGTTGCCGAGGCCCTTAAAGGCTGCAGGGGTATCATAGTATTTGAAAAGGCACTCAGCTACGGGTATCAGGGCCCTGTTTGCTCTGATATCAAATCCGCACTCTACCAACATGGCCGGCAGAACAGCCATAGGCCCTTTGTCCTGAATTATATCCTGGGGCTGGGCGGAAGAGAAATCGTGACAAAAGACCTGTACGATGCGCTGAAGCTTTCATGTACAACCGGGCCGGACGCTCCGGACGAGCTCAGGTGGATCGGTCTGAAAATATAGGAGAAAGTGCAATGCACACCAAGACAACCATACTGACCCTGCCGGAAGACGAACTGGTCTATCCCGGAAACAGGGCATGTGCCGGCTGTGCACTCGGAATTGCCTACCGCATCGGGCTCAAGGCACTGGGGAAAAACACCATCATCGTGGTTCCTCCCAGCTGTCTTACCGTTCTGCAGGGGCTCTACCCAATTGCCGCCACCAAACTGCCTTCATTGAATGTAACCTTTGCATCTACTGCCGCTGCTGCTACAGGGCTGCTGGGCGCTCTGAAAGCGCGCAACAAAAAGGGTATCAATGTAGTAGGATGGGCAGGGGATGGAGGAACAAGCGATATTGGCCTGCAGTCCCTGTCCGGGGCGTGCGAGAGAGGGGACAACTTCCTCTTTGTCTGCTATGACAACGAAGGATATATGAATACAGGTGTTCAGCGTTCCGGCACAACGCCTTTAGGCGCATTGACCGCAAATACCCCTATCAAGGGAAAGCTTCAGCATAAAAAGGATGTCCCGGCCATTATGAACGCTCACCGGATTCCCTATGTCGCTACATGCTCTGCCGCCTACCCCCTCGATCTGTACGACAAGATCAAAAAGGCGCTCACCTTTGAAGGTGTCAAATACATACATATCCATACACCATGCCCTCCGGGCTGGGGATTCGATCCCCGCTATGCCGTGAAGGTGGGAAAGCTTGCTGTTGAAACCGGACTGTATGAACTCTATGAGGTGGAAAACTCCCATGTGCGTCTTACCGGGGCCTCGAAAAAGCTCATGGAAAAAAGAAAGCTCCTGCCGGTAAAGGACTATTTCAGAGCACAAAGCCGTTTCGCAATCCTTTCCGATAATCAGATAGAACAGCAGCAGAAAGAGGTCAATGAGAGGTGGAAGGATTATTTCGAGATACTCGATGATTCGGATGAGGAGACAGCAGATTAAGCCAGGGCCTGTTCGAGATGCTTCCTGTCGAGGTTGCCGCCGGACATGATCAGAACGACCTTCTTGCCGGCCAGTCTGTCCTTTATCTTCAATGCAGCCATGATGGATGCAGCGCCTGCACCTTCTGCAAGGTTATGCGTGGACATCAACGCCAGTCGTATCCCCTCTAAGATCTCTTCTTCGCTTAGCAGCACAACATCCTTTATGTGATCCTTCATGATCACATAAGGCAGCTGAAACACGCTCCGGGCTGCAAGACCGTCGGCAATGGTCTCTGCCTCATCAAGCACGAACCACTCGCGGTGCGCAAGAGACTCATAAAAGGCAGGGGCGTTTGCTGCCTGGACCCCGATAATCTCAACCCCGGGATTGACCGCCTGTACGACCTTCAGCAGGGAGGCACATCCTGCACCGCCTCCTATAGGGCAGATAACGACATCGACATCCGGCAGGTCTTCAAAGATCTCGAGCCCCATTGTGCCGATCCCGTTGAGCATCTCGGGTTCGTTGCCCTGTTCCACATAATAATATCCTGCAGCTGCAACGAGTTCGTCACAATAGAACTGGGCATCATAAAAATCATGCCCGTGCTCGATCAGCTCTGCACCGAAATTTTCAATAATGCGGTTGGTTTCGGGGTTGTTATTCTCGGGCACCACGACCGTACAGGGTATATTGTACCACTGTGCTGCCCAGGCCATTGCCAGCCCGTGATTGCCCCTGGTCGAAACCAGCACCCCGTTTTCCACATCAGGCTTGTTTATGGTATGGAAAAAATTCATTGCGCCCCGTATCTTGAATGAACCTGTCGGCATATGATTCTCATGCTTGACAAAGGCATCACACCCTATAAGCCTGCTCAATTCGGAATAGTAGATCAGATTTGTCTTGTTGATATAATGGGAAATAGCGGAGCGGGCCTTCAGGATAGCCTTGAACGTGACCTTCTCGTTTAATCGCTCATATTTTTTCAGCATAGGTATTTATCCTAGAATTTATATCCAGCCTTTTTCGGCCTGGACCTGACAATCTGAAGAAGAACCCCGATAACCAGACCGAGGATAATAAAACCTCCACCTACAAGGGTAAAGATAATCCTCTCAGAGGTCTTGAGCCTGCTGTTCTCTTTTTCAAGCACCCCCATCTTTTCAGAATGCGCCTTAAACTCGCGTTGAAGCTCTTCATAACCCTTCTTAAGATCGAGATACTCTGCAGAGGCTGTTTTCAGATTGTCATAGTCTGTTTTCACATTCTCGACGTCTTTTGTAAGGGCGCTCATCTTGTAGGTGCGCTCGCGATTATCCTTCTGGAGCTGTTTGTTTTCCTCACGGAGCACCTGGTTGTTCTCTGTCAGAGACTTGACCTTCTCATTGAGCTGATCGATGAGCAGCGCCTTTGGAGTCTGCTTGGTAAGATACCGGTTCTGAACCCACCCCTCCTTGCCTTCAGGAGTTCTGACCTTTGTCCATTCCTCCTGTTCTTCCAGGGACTCCAGATAATCATTGGTATTTGCAAGCCCGATTATCTTGGATGTCTCATAGGGGGCTGTCCTTACGGATATGGTTATCCAGTCCCTTACATACAGACCCTTTGCACCTGCCTGGACAAGCGGAGCCAGGGCAAACGCCAGAAAGACAATAATTACCGTCATTGTTTTTCGCATCATCCAAGAACCTCTCAATATCACTTGTACTGTTTACCTACACATAACGTATATGGTCTGTGTATGCAACAGATTCTCTATTACAGCTCAAATGGACTCATGTTAATTTCTTTATAATCTCATCGATCCTGCAGCGGGTATCGAGTTCAATAGCCTCGAGCGCATCCGTATTTCTGGCCTCAAACCGCAGAACGATTACCGGCTGGGTATTGGAAGGCCTCACCAGACCCCATGCCTCCTCTTTAGTGAACCGTACCCCGTCGATATCTACAATGTCTTCATACAGGCCTTTTGCCTGGACCTTAAACTCATCCGTCACCTGAAATTTTATCTCATCCGGGCAGTCGATCCGGATCTCCGGGGTATTCTTCACCCTGGGCATGCTGTCGAAGACAGCCTGGGGATTCTCTTTGGCAGAGAGCACCTCAATGAGCCTTGCCGTTGAATAGACAGCATCGTCGAAACCATACCACCTGTCATTAAAAAAGATATGCCCGCTCATCTCCCCTGCAAGGGCTGCCTTTTCCTGAAGAAGGCGCGCCTTCATCGGGGAATGCCCTACTTTGCCCATAATGGCAATGCCGCCGGCCTTTTCTACTTCATCAAAGAATACCTTGGAACACTTGACCTCGCCGATAATCTTCTCTCCCGGCCGGTCCTTTAAGATATCGCATGCGAGGATTGCGGTTATTATGTCACCATAAACGGTATTGCCCCTGGCGTCGATCACCCCTATCCGGTCTGCATCGCCGTCAAGGCCTATCCCAAGATCCGCACCTCTTCTGGCGACCTCTTCCCTGAGCATTGCAAGGCCTTCTTTTGTGGTGGGGTCGGGGTGGTGGTTCGGAAAGTTTCCGTCAGGCTCCAGACAGATGCCGTGCACATCCATGCCCAGGGCGCCTAATACCGCCATTGCAGCAGGACCGCCCACGCCGTTGCCCGGGTCTATGATTACCGAAAGCCTTCTCGGGCACTCGTGTATCCTCATGAGGATGTCATCTATATATTCGGACATTATATCATAGTCTATTGCCGACGCAGATCCGTCAATGCATCTGCCCTGCTCCATGATATCGCCAATAGCGCGGATCTCGTCGCCATATATCGTGGACTTTCCGAGCGCGATCTTGAACCCGTTGTTGTCTGCCGGGTTGTGTGACCCGGTAACCTGAATCCCCCCGTCAAGGTCGAGCCGGAACAGGGAGAAGTACATGACCGGTGTAGGCACCATCCCGAGATCGTATACATCAATGCCGCTCTTTGTTATCCCCTTTTTCAGGATATCCCTGAACCCGGGCGAACTCAGCCTCGCATCCATGCCGATCGAAACCCTTTTCACCCCTTTTTCCGACCAGTATACGCCCATTGCCCTTGATAACCGCTCTACGAAGTCATCATCCAGGTCGCGCCCGACAACACCCCGGATATCATATTCCCGAAAGACCTGCGGATTCATGTCACCTCCATATTATTGCTAGCGGTGATAGTATTGCAAAGAAGGCTGGAGAGTCAAGGATTTAGAAGGCGCTAGGCGCTGGGCATTAGGTGCTAGGTTTTTTATATAGGTTCTGAAAAGACTTATTCAAAGAGTTATCCATCCTTTAACTATGTCTCTAGCAAAATATCCAGACCCAACCTTCCTTTACCAAACGCCTAATGCCCAGAGCCTAGCGCCTTAAAAATTATGTATTATTTTTGCAACCACATCTATAAGATTGTTGTACAAATACAACATTCTACACAGCATATTATTTTAACTCATTGATATTGTGTTATTAATTATGTTGGCACACAAGTTGTATACCAATCCTCATGAGGGATTTCTATGTCAATACGATTAAC
>JAFGTK010000039.1 GCA_016934135.1 Deltaproteobacteria bacterium
CTGAACAGGTACTTATGAAAATGAAAATGGCACAGACAGGGCAAACGCGCCGCTTCGAGTTCCAGCACCGACTTGCAGACGGAGAACTCAGGGATGTAGAGGTCTATAGCGGCCCGATCACAGTCGGCGGCGAGGAACTTCTCTATTCAATAATTCATGACATTACAGATCGAAAGAGGGCTGAAGAGGCACTGAAAAAGAGCGAGGACCGTTTCCGCTCTCTCATACAGAATTCTTATGACATGATAGTTATCCTCGATGAAACCGGATCTTTCATTTATGAGACGCCATCGGTTCAGCGTGTACTCGGTTATGAAAGCGGATACCTCATCGGCAAAACACCGCTGGATCTCATCCATCCGGATGATCTCGAAGTGATAGTTAATGCGCTTGATGAAGTTTACTTTGATACCAACCCGGGAATACCCACGGAATTCCGCTTTCGTAAGGCAGACGGCACCTGGGTTTACTTGGAGGCTGTTGGAAAAAACCTGCTGGATTATCCTGGCATCAATGGGGCAGTCATTACTGCCCGTGATATTACAAACCGGAAGAAGGCAGAAAAGGACCGTATGGACATGGAAAAGAGACTCCTGCATTCGCAGAAGCTAGAGAGCCTCGGCGTCATGGCTGGCGGCATTGCACACGATTTCAACAATCTTCTGATGGCAATCCTGGGGAACCTCGATCTGGCCCTTGCCGATCTGTCTCCGGTCTCGGGTTCGCGCAGGTTCATAGATCAGGCACTCCTGGCAGGAAGGCGGGCAGCAGATCTTACGAACCAGATGCTGGCATACTCGGGAAGGGGAAGATTCGATCTCAAGTCATTTGATATAAGCGATCTCGTGGAGGAAATGGCAAGACTGCTCAATGCCTCCATCTCCAAGACAGTATCCCTGAATCTTCAGCTTGAAGAGGGTCTCCCTTCAATCATTGCTGACCCGTCCCAAATCCAGCAGATTGTCATGAATCTCATCGTGAATGCATCAGAGGCTGTGGGCGATAATGCGGGAAATGTTACCATCAGCACAGGCATGCGGCAATGCGATGAGGATTACCTCATGCAGAGCAGGCTCAGGCAAAAGCCTGAAGCAGGGACATATGTGTTCCTCAAGGTAACGGATACCGGCTGCGGCATGGATCAGGAGACCCAGGAAAGACTCTTCGATCCATTCTTCACCACCAAGTTCACCGGCAGGGGCCTCGGCATGGCAGCGGTCCTCGGCATTGTAAGGGGGCACAAAGGGGCAATCATTGTAGACAGCGAGTATGGCAAAGGAACGAGCATCATGGTCCTTTTGCCTGCAGGCGGAAGTGAAAAGCTGCCCCTGAAAAAGAAAAAATTGGATTCCGTACACAAGAGGTCAAAGCCTGTAAAATCCCGGAAACCATCAGAGACAATCCTTGTTGTGGATGATGAAAAGATGGTTCTTGACCTGTGCAGATCCATGGTGGATCATTTCGGCTACAATGTTCTTACGGCATCGGACGGGAGTGAAGCGCTCAAGCTATTCCGCATGCATAAAAAAGAGGTCGACTGTGTGATCCTTGATCTCACCATGCCTAAAAAAGACGGCACCTTAACCTTTGATGAACTTAAACGAATCCGAAAGGACATCAAGGTGATCATCTCAAGCGGTTATGATGAACAGGAGATAGGCAGGCGCTTCCACGGCAAAGGCATTTCCGGCATCATCAAGAAGCCCTATCAAATCGATGAACTCAGGAATGTACTCAAACGGGTTCTGAATAATTAAAGGATCAATCTCCCGGCAGTATTCTCTCAGAGAAACATAAGGTGCCGGATGCTGCAGTATTTAAACCACATTTTGCAGCTGAATAAGTTAATATCGTATAGTATCTCGCATATTGCCCTGTTCTGTGAGAGCGGCTTTAGCCGCGATAATATTTCATCCGGCTGCACAAATATCGCGGCTAAAGCCGCTCCCACAGGGTTTATTCCTTCTCTAACGTAAAAATGTGTGTTTAATTATCCGCTATTCCTTCGCAAGAATCTCTTGTGCCAGCTGCTGCGTTGCCTTTTTCAGATCATGCCCCTTAATACCCAGGCCCATAAGAAGGCTTTGATAGATGAGTCTTTCTCCGGGTTCGATGCCTGGGATGCCATGTTCTGAGCAATCCTTTACCAGGCCGAGCACGCCTTTGGAACGCACAGTTATTTCACCGTGCTCGATGCCGACGATTGCTTCGGCGCATTCAAGATCATCGAGCCGGTGAGAGATATGGACAATAGTTTTCCCGTATGCCCGGTTGAGCTCCTTTACTGTCATGAGAAGATTGGCTCTGCTTACCGGGTCGAGCATCACGGTTCCCTCGTCCAGGACCAGAACATCTGCATCAAGGGCCAGCTGACCGGCAAAGGCAACCTTTGCAAGTTCACCGCCTGAGATGGCGGACGTGAGTTCCTGTCTGAGATATTCACCGTGGATGGCGCCTAGAGAACTGTTTATACGGGCATGGATCTCCTGAGAGGCAAGCGCCATGTTCTCGGGACCGAATGCGATATCTTCCTCTACCACCAGGCTGACGATCTGGTTTGCCGGGTTTGACAGAACAAGACCCACACGAAGGCCGTGCGTATCGATTCTGCCTTTCTGCGGGCGTAGAATTCCGGATATGATGTAGGCAAGGGTGGTCTTTCCCGAACCATTGGGTCCTACAACACCGAAGTAGGAACCTGCAGGCACTTCAAGATCGATGCCTTGAATAATGAGTTTGTCATCAAAGGAAAAGCTTACTCCGGTCAAGGTTACTGCAGGAGATATCGCTTTCGCCTCTGTCAAGATTTTTTCTCGGTAGTCCCCTGGCTGATCGGCTCGACCCATTCGATAATTACCATCGGTGCGCCGTCGCCCTTGCGGTTTCTGTTGCGGATGATTCTGGTGTATCCGCCGTTCCTGCCGTCGAACCTGGGGGCAAGCTCCTTCATGAGTTTGCCGAGGGCCTCTTTGGTCTTAACGGTCTTGCTTGCACGCCGCACAGCTGCAAGGTCACCCTTTTTGCCCAGCGTGATCATTCTCTCTGCCAGTTTTCTCAGTTCCTTGGCCTTGGCCTCGGTTGTTTCTATCTTGTCATGGAGGATCAGCGAGGTAACCAGGTTTTTGAGCATTGCCTCTTTATGATCCGTTGTACGTCCAAGTTTTCTACCTGCTATCTGATGATACATCTTTCCACCCCAATTCTACTTGCTTTCCTCTTCTTCCATTCTCCGTCTTCTCTCCTCGATCTCATCATGAGAAGGCAAGTCGGTAATGTTCATGCCAATGTGAAGCCCCATCTTCGCGAGCTTTTCCTTGATCTCTTCCAATGATTTTCTGCCGAAGTTCTTGGTCTTCAAAAGCTCTGCTTCTGTCTTCTGAACCAGCTCATAGATATAGGTCATATTGGCATTCTTCAGGCAGTTGGCCGACCTGACGGACAGCTCGAGTTCCTCAACGGTTCTGAACAGGTTATTGTTGAGTTCCTTATCCTTTTCTTCGTCCTCCACTACCTGCTCCAGTTCAGATTCCTGGAAGTTGATGAAGGTATCCATGTATTCCTTATTGATCTTTGCCGCGTAGGCCAGTGCATCATCGGGAGTAACCACGCCATTGGTCCATACCTCAAGAGAGAGCCGGTCATAGTCGGTCCTGCGGCCTACAATGGTCGGGGTAACATTGAACGATACCCTGCGAACCGGAGAGAAGATGGCATCAATGGCTATCCATCCATGGGTATCGATCTGCTCCTTATTGATTTCTGCAGGCACATATCCCCTGCCCCAGTCAATCCGCATCTCCATCTTCAGCGTCATATCGCTCTCGATCGTTGCAATATGCTGGTCAGGATTGATCACATCCAACTTTCCGCCGGTATCAATATCCCCTGCAACCACTTCGCAGGGCCCCTGTTTCTCAAGAGAAACAATGTGCGGTTTATCGGTATGCATCTTCAGTACTACCTTCTTGAGGTTGAGGATGATATCGGTGACGTCTTCATATATACCTGAAACGCTCGAAAACTCGTGAAGAACACCTAACGCATCATCAAATCTTACGCCTGTGATTGCAGATCCATAGATGGATGACAGGAGAATTCTCCTCAGCGAGTTGCCTATAGTGACTCCAAAACCCCTCTCCAGTGGCTGCGCATTGAAACGCGCATACGTATCGGTATAGGTATCCTCTACTATCTCCAACTTGCCGGGTTTTATGATCTCTTTCCAATTCTTCTCAATCATCCTAGTCCCTTGTCATAAGTTTATTTTGAATAGA
>JAFGTK010000285.1 GCA_016934135.1 Deltaproteobacteria bacterium
AAAGGTTACCAGTCCGCTCAGAAACGTTGCACTCCATATCTTCTTTTCCGCAACCGCCTTTGTATAGCGTGTGACCAAGAGATCGATAATAATGCCTGCCAAAAAGAGTAAAAAGAGTTGTAGTATCATGAATCACCTCGTTCCAGGTGTCGTATTATGAAATAATATGAGCCTTTAAAAGTATGCCCGGTCCTATGAAAAGCGCATTAACATGTGCCGTGCCTGCAAATTGCAGACCCCATGGGCGATTTGTACGTGGAAAATGCACAGTGGTGTATCTCAGCTAATCGCCATCATACCGGGTATGTTCGGAAGGTGTGATACGAAAAGATCGTGGTGAAAAGCCTGATGATTCTGAATTCTTTAAATATAAGAAAGTGTATGTTTGAACGTCTAAATAAGGCCTGCCGGATTACAGGCAAACCTGACACGCACGAGCTGAACTATCACCCTGCCTGTCTTTGACCGGATGGAGGCTCATTATTTTCCATAATATCCTCCTGTGTATTAAATTTATTGATATTCCTTAGAATATCTTGCGAATATGCCATAAAGCACCAAATATGTCAAGCTTACGATTTTCGGCTGTCATTTCAGGCAGGTCAAGGTCTTTGTCCCGGGTATGCTTTGGTGCCCGGCTGACGATTTTGGTTAACGAAATTTACAAAATAATTCCTGTCAGGAAGATTTCTCGGCTGACAGCTTTCTGAAATATACGATCTTGTCGTCACCGTTTGAATAGAAGTCCTTTATCAGTGCTTCCTTACGGTAACCGGATCTGAGATAAAAGCCCCTTGTGGGCTCATATACGCTGCGGGATGATGTTTCGATGTATACCCTTTCTCCTCCGAGGTTTGCTATAATACGCTGCGTTTTTTTCAAAAGGTTTTTTCCTATGCCTTTGCCCTGCAGGTCATGCCTGACAGCTATCCAGTACAGATCGTAGCTGTTCCTGGTACAGGGGATGGGACCGAAACATGTGTAGCCGAGTATTTCACCTCCATCGCCAACACCCAGGAGGAAATTATAGCCGCTGGCGGTCCCTTTGATCAGACCTTCATCGATCAGTTCCAGTGCAACACCGATTTCCTCATTCGAAAACATTCCGGTGGATTTGAGTATGTCCTCGATAGTTGTTCTATCGGACTCTATGAGGTGATCGCGGTAATGGATAGTCATATGGTTCCTTTTGCCGAGGGTGTTTTGCCACTGAGGTTGGGTATGTCAGGAACTGCATTGCGTAGAATACGTTCGATGATCATGGGGTAGGTAAGACCTGCTTTCTGCGCTGCAGCTACGAATCCGCTGTCCGGAGATATGCATGGATTAGCATTTACCTCCAGGACAAAAGGCTTACCTGTAATATCCACCCGGAAATCCACGCGATTATAACCGCTCAGTTCGAATACGTTCCAGCATTGAAGCGCAATGGTTCTGAGGTCGTCAAGGAGTGGTTCATCGTCTTCAGGAAAATCAAAAAAGCGCTGAGTTCCCTGGTATTCGATCGAGTCCGGATCCCATTTTGCCCGGTAATCCACAATATTGTATCTGCTTTTTGGAAAATCGAACCTGATCTCGGCTGCAGGAAGGGTTTCTGCTCCCCTATCATGGGCAAGAAGGGAGATATTGAATTCCCTGCCCTCGATATATTGTTCAGCAAAACACGTCAGTCCCAGATGACTTGACCTTAAATCCACGAGATTTACCAGTTCTGCAAGGTTGTTTGCTTTGACAATTGAGTTTTCATCGATGCCCACAGATGCCTCTTCCCACAATGCCTTGATGATATAGGTGCCGGGAAAGACAAGTTCGGCCACAGGGTCATGACCGGGCATAAACCACGCAGGCGTTGCTATGGCGTTGAAGGTCATGAATCTTTTGGACAGGACCTTGTGAGAGGTGAGAAACATGGCCTCTGTAGATGCCCCGGTATATGGGATGCCAAGATGATCGAAAAGGGCCGGGGCCATATGGATTAGCCTTGCATCACCCAAGGCCGATTCAACGAGGTTGAAGATGCATGCCGGGCTTATCTCGAGGATTTTTGCCGGGAAAGATTCATCCGGGATCGTCAGAGGCAGCCGGACAGCCCTGAAACCCAGAGTTTCTAGGGCTTCGGATACCTCTTCAGCCTGGACAAGAACATCCAGCTCGTCCTGCAGGGCATCTGCCTGCACAGGGTTATGGAGAACAACGATTGTCTTCATGCCTCACCGGTTATATTCTTTTCATTGCGGATTGCACGATATGCTCGATGATTTCCCGATAGGGTATGCCTTGCAGCCTGCACATGATGGGCAGATCGGAGTGTACGGGATTGAGGCCTGCCAGCGGATTGACCTCGATAAAATTCGCAATGCCGTCTGAGTCCATGCGGATATCTATCCTGCCCCCGTCCCTGCAACCCAGGACCTTCCATGACTTAAGCGCCAGATCCGAGCATTTCTGTATGGCCTCGGCTTCAGGTATCCTGTATTCGATGACCTCTTCGTAATTGGCCTTGTTGGCATATGAATAGATAGTGTCTCCTGTATGGTTGTTTTTAAACAGGACTTCCATAACGCCTACAATCCTTGCGTCGCCGTCTGTACCGACAATACCGGCAGTGAATTCCCTGCCGGGAAGGTATGTTTCCACGAGCACGGGCTGCCTGAACTGTTTCAGCAGGTGCGAGCAGGCTGCGGCAAGCTCCTGTTTCGATTCAATCCTGGATGCATCGCTGATGCCTTTGCCGGTCCCTTCTGCCACCGGTTTTGCAAAGAGCGGGAAGGGCAATGATATCTTGTCGATATCGGAAGCATCTTTCACCACGGAAAAATCTGCCGTTGCTATGCCTGCCTGGCGGATGATGGTCTTGGTCAGGCCCTTGTCAAGGGTAAGTGCAAGCACAAGCGGGTCTGAGAAAGTATATGGGATGCGGTATGCATCGAGCAGGGCAGGCACCTGGGCCTCCCGGCTGATGCCGCTCAAGCCCTCGGCAATATTGAAGACCAGATCCCACTTGTGACCCGAGGCAAGGCTCTTTACAAGATCCATCACATTGCCGATCCGATCGGTCTCAAAACCCAGAGAGTTAAGGGCCTCGTCGATTGCCTGAATCGTATCTTCCCGGTCGAATTCGGCTGTTTCCTCTGCGGAATATCCCTGTTTCAGGTAGTCGTCCCTGAGGTCGTATGTAATGCCTATCTTCATGATCAAACTCTTTAAAGACCGGCAGGCAGCGAATCAGGATACCTGAACATCTTGTGCTCGTAATTTCTCAGTACTATATCACCGTTGTCATAGCCCTGGAAATAGTTGGGCAGAAGCGGGATTTTTCCGCCGCCGCCAGGGGCATCGATAACATACTGGGGTATTGCATACCCTGTTGTGTGGCCGCGCAGACCCTCTATCATCTCAAGGCCTTTGGCAACAGAGGTCCTGAAGTGAGATGAACCCAGGATAGGGTCGCACTGGTACAGGTAATACGGACGCACCCGTATCCTGAGAAGTCCGTGGTACAGCGACTTGAGTATGTTCACATCATCATTGATCCCTTTCAGGAGTACGGTCTGGCTTCCCATGGGTATCCCTGCATCGGCCAGCAGGTTGCAGGCCGCGGCGGTCTCCGGCGTCAGCTCGTCGGGGTGGGTAAAGTGTATACTCATCCAGAGCGGACGGAACCTTTTCAGTATCCTGATGAGTTTGGGCGTGATCCTCTGCGGGAGGACGACCGGCACTTTTGTTCCGAGCCGGATCATCTCCACGTGAGGAATCCTGGCTATGCTTCCAAGGAGATATTCCAGCTGGCTGTCCGGTAATGTAAGCGGATCCCCGCCTGATATGAGCACATCCCTTACTGCAGGGGTATTCTCGATATAGGCAATTGCGTTGTGCCACTGAGAGATGCTCCCCCTGAAACGGTTATTGTTGCCCACCATCCGTGAGCGGGTGCAATAACGGCAGTAGGTGGAGCAGAATCCTGTTGTGAGAAACAATACTCTGTCCGGGTAGCGGTGTACAAGTCCCGAAACCGGGCTTTGTTCATCTTCCGAGAGCGGGTCTTCAGCCTCACACGGGCTGGAAATGTATTCGCCCATAACAGGGATAACGGATTTCCGGATAGCCTGGGATGGATTGTCCCTGCTCAGCAGGCTTGCATAATAGGGGGTGATTCGAAGCGGCACCCCACCTGCGTGTTGCATTATGGCTGAAGTTTCATCCTCGTTGAGATGAATGATCCGCCCGATATTCTCCAGCGTGATTATGCTGTTGCGGATCTGCCATTGCCAGTTTGCCCAGTCTGAAGGGGTTGCACCCGGAAAGAACTCCTGCATGAAGCTTAGTGAACGGCTGCTCAGGGGTATCCGGCTTGTATTCGAGAATCTTGTGACAGGCTGGGGTATAAAGTAGTGTGATTCCGAGAGGGCCTCGGATATCGATGGGGGCTCGTCGGTGAGATCGACGGCAAGGGGCTCGGAACTTTTCATTCCGGTGGAGATTATAGTGCATTTGCTCTCCATGTTCTTTTATCCTCCTATGATGGGATCGATGTATATATTCGGCATAATACAAGACTTGGGTAAGGGAAATTATTCCGCCATAGTGATAAGCGCAGAAAGACGAATGGAATCATCTAAATATGATGGCAGTGCCATAAGGAGCCATCGTCATATCCATGATAAATATGTTGCTGTTCATTTAATTCCATCCTTTTATGGCTGGTCGTTATAACGGTCGATCCCCTTGAAATTCCTCAAAAGGAACTCTCGTTATTGAGATCTCTAATAGACCTCTTTTTATAAAATGCAAGAGTTTTTTATCGAGAAAGAAAAAATATTTTTTATGTACGGAAATCAGAAAGAAAGACAAGGTCAACGTGATCGTATATTTACAATATTGTTGCTTTTTCCGATCACCACAAGGATGTCGCTGTCCTTTACCGCAAAGTCTCTCCGGAGAACGCTCTCATTTTGCAAAGATGCCTTTTATCCCGCCTGATGTGAGTGTTGCGATGTTTGTAAATATGATCGGAAGGATAAATGTGCCGGGGGATGCCAGGTATCGGAGCGTATCAGTCCGACTTTTTGAGATCACGTTTTGCTTTTTGTGTAATGGGCAGTTGCAGGGTTCCCCGCAGTAGAAGATTCCGGGCACCTCGGCTGTAGCTGATATACTGGAAGGCCCAGCGTATCATAACTATAAGCCGGTTCTCGAACTGTATGAGCAGGAGCAGGTGTATAAACAGCCACATCAGCCAGGCAAAGAATCCCCCGAACTGTACAGCGTGGAGATCTGCAACAGCGGCATGACGGCCTATGACAGCGAGCGTTCCCTTGTCGAAATATCTGAAGTGATCTGAACGGTGCTTTTCTTTCAGCCGATTCCGGATCAGCCCGGCAACAAAGCGTCCCTGCTGGGTGGCAACGGGCGCAAGGCCTGGAAGGGGAGTTCCCTTTTTCCCCTCACAGTGTCCCAGATCACCAACCACGAAAATTTCGGGATGTCCGGGGAGAGTGAGGTCCGGATTCACCTTGACCCTGCCCTGCCTGTCGAGTTGTGCCCCTGTCCGCTCAGAGAGTTTTTCCCCAATGGGAGATGCCTTTACGCCTGATGCCCACAGAACGGTCCTGGCCGGGATGAATTTTCTTCCCCCCGGTTGTTCCACCGTGACGCCTGTATCTGATATATCCACGACCGTGGTGCCCGGGCATGTTGTTATACCGAGCAAGTTGAGGGTTTGTTCCGCGATCCTGGAGAGCTGTCTGGGGAAGGAAGGGAGGATGTGTTCCGCTCCATCGAGGAGTAGGATCGTCGATTCCTCCGGCCTGATGTTTCGGAATTCATGTTTCAGGGTGTTCCGGGCTATCTCAGAGAGCATACCCGAAAGCTCGATCCCGGTGGGACCGCTGCCGATCACTGCAAACGTAAGCCACTCCAGTCGCTTTTCAGGGTCAGGCTCCCGCTCTGCCACCTCAAATGCGTAGAAGATCTTCTGACGCATCCTGCCTGTATCTTCTATGGTCTTCAGTCCGGGCGCATACTGCTCCCAGTCTTCATGCCCATAGTAGTGGTTTACCATACCGGTGGCAACCACCAGGGTATCGTACTCAACTTCTCCGTCTTCGAGGATCACCCGCTTTTGTTCAGTGTCGAAGTCGATCACTTCACCCAGCAGAACCATCGTGTTGTTCTGCTTTCTCAATATATGCCGCAGCGGCGTTGTGACTTCGGATGGACACAAAAGACCGGTAGCCACCTGGTAGAGCAAAGGCTGGAACAGGTGGAAGTTCCTCTTGTCAATAAGCGTCACATCAAGAGGAAGGTTACGCAGGGACAGTGCCGCTGTGAGCCCGCCGAATCCTCCACCAATAATAACAACACGATGCAGTCTTTGTTCCATAGTCTTCACCGTCTGTTCACCTGCAGTTTAAACCAGCTTTCAGAATATTTGCTTCTGATACTTCCAGTCTTTAGAATTTCAATAAAGCAGGCAATATATCCCCTATACAGACATAATATATGCTGCTGACCTGGATTTATAAGGTATCACAAAAAAAAGGGATATTTTTCCGTCAATCATGCCCTGCTTACTTCGACTTTCTGAATATTCCCTGCATGCCCAGATATCTTCTGCGCGAGACGGGTGTTCTAAACGGGAAGACGCTCTCGCTTACGAACCGTACATCCTCGATCGAGTAGAACGCATTAGGGTTGAATTTCTTGATAATCCCGACAAAAGAATCGATGTCGTGCCGCTCGACGATTGAAAAAACCACCTTCACCGGGCCGGTTGCGCCGTGTGCATCGATAGCGGTGATGCCGTATCCGGCTGTCTTGAGAAAATTCACCAGTTCGTCAGCCTCCACCTTCGTTATGATCCTGATAATGACCCTGCCGATGGACAGCCTGTTCTCGATATACATGCCCACAAATATCCCTGAAGAGAAGCCCAGTGCATATGCTATGAAACATGCCGGATTATTCAGGTTCTGCATGATTTCTCGCATGGCAAGAAGCCAGATGAGTATCTCGAAAAAGCCGATTACCGGAGCCAGATACTTCAGGTCCCTTGAGATAAAGATGATGCGTATTGTGCCCAGAGAGACATCCATTACGCGTGCAAGAAAGATCAGAAAAGGCAGGACAACCCAGGTATATGTATTACCGTCAAGGTAAGAGAATATATCCATAGCTGAAGCTAAAACATCAGTGAATGAAAAAATCAATCATATTTACCTAATTAGTTTGAGTGATGTCCAATAACTTCATATTGTAACAATAATGTTGAGCAGACAATGTTCCCTGAATAGTTGAACAGTGACCTTGACATTGCATGAAAGCCTTTTATTACTAGTAGAATCTGTTTTCTTATCTTTATGTGAAATCATATGACCTGAATTGATTGCATTTTAAATACCCGGGTTTCACCTTCTTATGAAAATCAGATAGCGGTGGTTTGTATCAAGGTTTTTCAGCCGGCAGTCTCTAGGCCGGCTGCAGATTCAACAAACATTGCGCTCAAGAGGTGTTTGGAGCAGGAAAGGAGAAGTTATGAAAAGGTTGATCAGGCAAATGGCGGTTCTTGGGGCAGTCGCAGGATGTATTCTTTTTCTGGGGAATGCATGGGCAATGGAAATGGAAGTGATAGATATCAATGCGGCAACGGTTGAGGAACTGGAGACATTACCCGGTATGGACAGTGTAGTGGCGAATGATATTGTTTCTTTCAGGACCATGAACGGGCCTTTTACCAGGGTAGACGATCTGCTCAAGGTAAGGGGCATGAGTATTGAGAAGCTTGATGTAATCCGTGAATTCATTACGATTGAAATGGCTCCCAATCCGGTGGAACAGCCGGATTTGCTTACCGAATAAAAATACAAATACGTACATCCGGTTACGAACATCGACCATTTACAGGTTTTTGTTTTACATGAATGTTTGTTTGTGAAGATTTCTGTGAATGCCGGAGTAGTTGTTTTCTAAGAAGCTTATCCGGTAGGTGTCTATTGCTGCGAAATGCTTTTAGCCGGGTAAGCCTTTGTATTGACTGGTATTGTATCAGCCGAGGATTGCTCTTATGCAAATTTCAATGACTTATGGATTGAGCATGGCTGTCATGTTGGAAGTATAATTGCATAAGAATTCCGAGGTATTCACTTTTATATTACGGAGGTTTGATATGAAGGCATCCGGTATGGCAGTAAGAAGAGCAGATGTCTGTATAACAGCAGTAATCATTATTTGTTGTCTGCTGGCAGCATGCAAGAGTCAAAGCGATTTTTTACCACCTGACCCGGAAGATCCCCCGGCAGCAACTTCATCGGCTGCAATGATTATCGATCATGTCTGTACTGATCTGGATCTCATTCCCGAGGAATGGATCGAAGAGGCAAAGGACTATCTGAACATAGCCTATGGCCATACCTCACATGGAAGCCAGTTGACTACAGGAATGACCGGCCTTGTAAGTTTCATGGGGGATCTTTATGCATACAACTCTACAGGATCGGGCGGTGCACTGGAACTTCACGACAGCCCGTTTTCAGGTGCATCTGACCTGGGCAACCCGGACAGGACGGCATGGGCAGCGGCAACCCGCACGTATCTCGATGCACATGCAGATATAAATGTTATTATCTGGTCCTGGTGCGGTCAGGTATCCACCGCCTCTGAAACCGATATCGAGACCTATCTGGACCTTATGAGCGGACTCGAGGAGGATTACCCCGATGTATACTTCGTTTACATGACAGGTCATCTGGACGGCACCGGGCTGGACGGGAACCTTCACCTGCGAAATGAACAGATCAGGGAATACTGCAGGGAAAATGACAAGATACTCTATGATTTTGAAGATATAGAGAC
>JAFGTK010000286.1 GCA_016934135.1 Deltaproteobacteria bacterium
GCGTTGATCTGGTCTTCCATGAGGTAATCGATGCCTGAACTGCTGATCATTGAGGGCGAGCTGGATTTCATAACATCTCTCATAACAACACCTATTCCTTAAGAGATAACGTGTATATTATAACAATGAACAGCTGAATTTAAGGCATAAAAGGCAAAAAATCACGGGGTAGGGGGATGTTATTACACGAAAACTGTTGTTATAGTGTAATAATACAGCCTAGGGTTAGAAGTATCCTTATTATGCTGTTTAGCATAATGTAGTTTTACATAATGCTAAGTTACATAATGGCTTGAAAGATTCTTTACCGAAAAGGAGGCCAGAGAAACCTGTCTGAGTGATGCTTCAGAAGGACACATCTTCAAAAGAAATATAAATATTGCGGCAGAATCAAAGATTGATGATAAATCGCAGATATATTCAATCCGGTTTGAGAAATGTGTTCTTAGTGTATCATTCTTCAATCATATCAAGATATTCACGGGGGGTAAGGATCCTGATAGATGTAAAGTTCTTTAATTCCAGCAAAACCTTGTCGCCTGTCACAATAATGGAGGCCTGGGCATTGTATGCGGCTGTAAGGAAAATATCATCATTAGGATCACGGCAGATCCCAGAAACCTCTTCCTTGATTTCGGTTACCATAAAAAAGGGTAGGATCTCATCTTCCATGATGGTCTTTATTTCATAGTCTGAAAGATTGAATTTGGAATAACTGAGAACTGCTATAAGCTCAGAGAATGTTTCCTTGGACAGTACAGGATTAATGATCCCTGTTTTCCAGAGATCAACGAACTTATTCAATTTCCCTTTAAGGAGAAGCGCTGAGACGAGCACATTCGTGTCAAGAACGACTCGGCTCACTTCTTTTTCTTCCTTGCCCTATTAATTGCTTCCGTTATGTCTGCCTCATTTATGCCAAGCTTGTTCATTTTGTCCCTTATGCTCTCAAGAGTGGCAGAGATCGGGGTCATCTTAACGGGGACAAGCACTATACGATTGTTATCAACTTCTGCATCAAACATGTCTATACCAGGGAATTTGTCAGCAATCTCTTTTGGTAGTGTCAATTGATTTTTTGAGGTCTTTTTTGCCAGCATTTACCTTACCTCCTTTAAATAAGGATACATTACTTTTCAAAAGGATTCAAAGAAAAAATAATCGCTGAACCAAGCATTGAATCTCGGATAAAGAACCTGATAGACATACATATGTAATATATTATTTTTTTAAACTTATAATACCCAAGTCAAAGCTACCGAAAAGAATCCCTAACTCGCGTTACTACCTATTCTCTCCTATCCTACCTTTACAGTCCCCTCGCGAAAAGTCATTACTGTATTCCCTGCTGCCCCTTTTCGGCTTCAACCCCGGATGTCCCGATGTTGACGGTTGAGAGGATGCCGATCAGTTCTTCTCGTGTAAAGGCCTTTAACAGGCCGGGGTCGTCTTCCTTTACCACGCTGTTCAAAAGTTTGCGCTTCTTGTCTATGATCGCAGATATCTTTTCCTCGAGGGTGCCTTTGGTCACCAGCTTGAATACCTGGACACCCCTAACCTGTCCTATCCGGTGAACACGGTCTGTTGCCTGATCCTCTTTTGCCGCGTTCCACCATCTGTCATAGTGTATGACGACTGATGCTGAGACAAGGTCTATGCCCACGCCACCTGCCTTCAGGCTGCCTACAAATACCCTACATGCAGGGTATTCATTGAAACGCCTGATGATCTCTCCGCGGTTGGCGCTTGAACCGGTGAGTGTCACATGGTCTATGCCCTGCCCATCTAGATATCTGCTTATGATATCGATCATGCCGAGGTACTGGCTGTATACTACTACCTTGTGTCCGCTCTGAAGGGCCTCGTCAAGGATCTCGACAAAAAGGTCCCACTTTCCTGATTCATACTGATCATAACCTGCCGTATCCCCCTCGACCAGGGCTGGGTGGTTGCATATCTGCTTGAGCATGTTCAAGAGCGCGAAGATATGCATATATGGGATGGGTTTATCCGTTTCTTGGAGCGCATCGACAAGAGATAATGCCCTCGAAGAGACGGCATCCCGGTAGAGTTTTACCTGGTCGTCGCTCAATATGCATGTCCGCAAATCCTCGATCTTTGGGGGGAGCTCATCAAGGACAGAGGTCTTCAGACGCCTCAGGGTAAATGGGGAGATCAGCCTGAAAAGCTCATCGCGCTGATCCTTGCCGTTATCATAATCATCGGGTGACTCGAGATATCTCGTGGTGAAATGGGTATCCGTGCCGAGATATCCGGGCATAACAAGGTCAAAGAGCGTCTTTAATTCCAGGAGCGTGTTTTCGATAGGTGTTCCTGTAAGGCCTATCTTCATACCGGCATCAACATTTACAGCCGCCTTGTATGCTTGGGTTGAAGAGTTTTTCACAATATGCACCTCGTCAAAGACTGCTGCTTCCCACCGGGTCTTTTTGATGATGGCTATATCGCGCCACAGGATACCGTACGAGGTTATCAGCACATCACTGCCGGCCAGCGCTGAAGCCATATCACGGCCTGTTCCGTGGTACACAGCCGCCCTCAAGACAGGGGCATGCATTGATATCTTTTCTTGCCAGTGGCTGATCACAGTAGTGGGGCAGACCACAAGAAACGGACCCATGCCCTCGTTTTTGAGCCATGCCATAAATGCCATGAGCTGATGAGTCTTGCCGAGGCCCATGTCGTCGCACAAAAGTCCGCCGAAGGCATTTTCATAGAGGAACCTGATCCACTTCAACCCATACGACTGGTATTGCCTCAGTGTAGAGGTCATGCCTTTTAGGTCAGGTTCATGCTCGACCGGTTTAAGCTCAAGCATGTCCTTGAGGTAACGAGCAGGACCGGTCTCGCCGGAGATCCTGATCGGCGAATTCGCTGTCGCATGAAGACGGAATATATTTTGTCTGGAAAACCTGTATGTTTCCCCGTCATGATCGCCGGAATACCCGTCAAGGAATGCATCAAGGTTCTCCAGAAACGGTGCTGTGCAATCCACCCAGCCCTCATCGGTTGCAATGTATCTCTGTCCTTGCCTTCTCGCATCAAGGATCTCTCCGAGCGACAGCTTTGTATTCCCGAATCCGTATGACATGGAAATCCAGCACCAGTCATGCTCTATTGCAGAAGGCTCTATCTCTATACTGTCATATGACCTGAATATGCGGAGATCCCTGGTCTTGCTGTCGAACCGCATCACGCCTGCATCAAGGTCTTCCCTGTATTCATCTATGAAAGAAGGCACCTGTGCCTTCTTGAGCACCATCTTTACGGGTGTTGTAAACTTCCTCTTCTTATCCCGGCGGCCTTCCAGTTCTGCAAGAATCCCGAGTTCCCTGACGTATACAAGGTCGCCGTAGCGATATTTTTCAAGATCCTCAGTCTCATAATACCTTGATTCTCCGCTCTTCTGGACCAACTCTACAGCAGGCATTATCTCCAGATCGAGCTCTGTCTTCTGCGAAATCATGAAGATGCTCCGCAAAGGCACAGGTGATATGGAAAGTCCATCTGAAGGAGAGATATGTTTCCCTATATCCTTGAGGAGCCTTTGCACCCTTGATCTAGGAATCCTGATGCTGAACAGGGAATCTATAGATCCGTGCCTGCACTCGAAAAAGAAATCCCCTGTCTTTTCCTCTATCGCGACATGGAATGTACGGTCGAGCCCCCAGGACTCCAGGTAGGCATGATACAGGACCCTGAACCAGAAGCTTTCTTCAATAGCCATCCTCCTGGATTTCATTCCCATAATCTTCATTGTGCGCTCATCTTTGCTCAGGGTTAACAGGGAAAGCCTGTTCAACACGGTAGCCCTGTGGGGCATTATCATATCGCCATCAATTGGCGCTTCAATGCGCTCGATCAGCCTGGAAGGTCTCTCACCTACTGCCGGGCAGCTAAAAAGCTGGCCCTTTTCATCATCAACGACCTTGAGCACCATGCCCTCTCCCCTGGTATAATAGTTCCACTGATACCTGTAAGGATTGCCGGAAGAGCCTTCTGCAAGAATCGAGGCTACACGGTAGAATATCCCTGACCTGAAATCCTCGTCGAGAGTCTTTTTGCCGAGCCTCTTCTTCAGAATCCTTACCGCCTCGCTCAGGTTTAACTGATGCTCGCAGGTTCGATTCTTTGATATGGCACAGGTGCATGACCTTATCTCCTGCCCATTGGCTCTCTCCTGAACCCATATGGCCATGCCGGGCCTCTTGTCTTCCGGGGAAGGCAACAGGGCAAGGCCGTGCCGGTGAAACTCCAGGCGGCTCAGTAGATCTTCTTGGGCAAGTGTATCCAGACCGCTATTTTCAGTGCTCATATATCTCCTGATGATTTTTGAACTATCTTAATCAATGTTCTTCGGTTTACCCCGCTATGATTTATCAAATCAACGTTTTTTCGTCTAGATTCACTCACTTCATTGAGGGTTCAATTATATTGACATCAAAACCCGATCCGTTTTCTCCCCTTAATTCCCGTGTTATTGTAACGAGGCAGGCGGGTTGACGCCTAATTTGGCGTAGAGGTCCATCTGCCGTTTCGTTGTTTCGTCGACATGGAGTTGCTGGCCGGGAATTTCAAAGCATTCAATGATATCGAGATCATCCAGAACCTCCTGCATCGTATGGTCCTTGAACAGGTTGTTTTCCTGCATTTTTCTCGTGATATGGGATAAAAAGATGAGAGCTATGAACTGTACAAAGAGCTTTCCATCCAGACTTTGTTCCGATGATACAGCCGGCCTGCGAAGATTCAGGCGCTCTTTGAGATTATCGAAGGCCTTTTCCACCAGGTCCTTGTTCCTGTAGATCTCAAGAGCCTCCACCGCATCCTTTATTTCGTTACTCAAAAGGGCAAAATACCCATAATTGAGCTTAGCATCTGCTATAACCTCATCCTTGGCAACAACCTTTGTGCCACGGACCGGTGTGCTTTTCACCTCAAAATATTTGGCATACTGCTTCTCATGATCCGGATGGCGCTGTCCATTTTCCAGTTCTTCCTGCAATTCGGTCAGTCGACTGTTGAAGGCTTTTTCATCCTCCAGGGCTCGCTCAGGGGAATAATACAGATGAAGATACATTCGACGATCCGCTTTGATTGTGTCACCTTTGTAGGGGCGATCCTGGCTATAGTCCCAGGTTATCGGCAGAGAGCAGGTATAGAGTTGGTAGGCCTGAGAATAATATGTCCAACTGCGCATCTTGTCCCGAACGGTGTCTAAATGTGTTTTCACGAGATTCAGGGACAGCTTGGCGGCAATCAGGAACTTCATGTGATACCTGTACATGTCGTTGATGTTGGCCGCACTGAAGAAGCCACGGTCCAGGACCACCTTGATCTTTTTGTCATAGCCCAGGGTGTTCATGTCAGCCAGCAGTTTCCTCAGTGTTTTCACGTCGGGAATGTTTCCCGAGAGTTTCCGGTAATAAAACGGCAAGCGGGATTGCTGCCCGAAGAGCAGGGTCAAATTGATCTGTGGCAGATGCTCATGATCCTTGTTCTTGCCATACCTGACTTGCCTGAGGCATCTTGAATAGCTGGAGATGGACGTGCTGTCATAGGCCAGGTATTCCCTGTCCACCCGGCGTTTCCCCTGAAGACAGAAAAATCTCTGCCTGGCTTCCTCTGTTATGGATGCGAAGAGCTCGCTGCTCCTCTGGGAGGAGATGCTCTCACTGTGGGGATGCCGATGAATTGCAGCCCATCGGGGGAAACGGCTCAGGGGATTCTTATCTTCCAGGATCAGGTAATAGGCAATTGACAGAATCTGCCGATAGCTCTCGGGAAAGCATTTCTTCAGATCCTGTGTCACTCCGGTATTCTCTCCGATACGGTCGAATAGATAGGTGGCCCCATAGAAGCAGCGGTTAGTCCGTGTGATCGGCACTGGTCCTCGTTTGGTCTTCTCTCCAGATGTGGGTGTCTTTCTTTTCCGGGTTGAAATGACTTTCTGTGTCTCGGGATCAACCCGCCCGATGCATTTTCTTTTTGCCCGGGATTGCTGCTTATCCTTGTCCCAGAAAGAGATCGACTCGTACGCATAGGTAACACCAGTCTTTTTATTGGTCTGATACACGATAGCGGCCATATACAATTCCTCCCATCCTCGTTACAATAGCTTACTTTGTTACGAGGCATAATGCAAGAGAAATCGTGCTTAATTCTATTTTTATTAGCGAGTTATACCCTTTTCATCGTTACATAGTTCCGGGAACTCAGGTTAGACAAGATAGAGGATATCAAGCTGCTGAAAGATTCCTCAAGAAGTGTACCACCTGATCTCGACGACAAGCTGAAAAAGAGCACAAGCATATGGTTCGACGACAATCAGGAACTCGAAGTCGTAGTCGAGGTGGATTCAAGCTGGGCAAAATATTTTACGCGCCGCAGGGTTATCCCCAACCAGGATATCGTTGAAGAAAGGGAAGACGGTTCGCTGCTGCTCAAGTTCCATGCAAGCTCTGTAGAAGAAGCCCAGGTATGCCTGAAGCCGTGTATACCACATGTAAAGATTATCAGCCCGGACAACCTGAGACAGATCTTTGTCGACGAATACAAACAATGGATTGTCTGGCAGGAGGGCAGACATATTGCCTTGTAAGAACTTGGAAGGATATTTAGCTGCCAAAGAAGAGCTCTTGATGGAGGCACTCCTTAATAATGAGACGAACTGGAACCTGATAAGCGAATCTGATATCAAGGCAAAACACTATGAACTACTTGATCAGGCTATGCCTGATGGTTATGGAGTCTCAACCGAGTGGAGCATAAAAAGAAGTGGCCTCGCAAAATCGGACAGGGTTATAAGTGGGAGTCTTGCTCAAAACAGGCCGATGTAATACGGTCGAAGAAAGGAGCGAGACAATGAGAAGGAAGAGACGGAACCATTCACCGAAGTTTAAGGCGAAAGTAGCATTGGCGGCGTTGAGAGGAGACAAGACGCTTTCCGAGTTAGCAGAACAGTTTGATGTACATCCTAACCAGATATCAGACTGAAAGCAGCAGGTTCTGGATGGTGCAGACACAGTGTTTGAAGGTCCCAGGAAGAGCAAAGAGTCGGATCTGAATGCGTTGCATGCCAAGATTGGAGAGCTGACGCTGGAGAATGATTTTTTAGAAAAAGCGCTCACCAAAGCGGGGCGGCTGAGCGCAAAA
>JAFGTK010000287.1 GCA_016934135.1 Deltaproteobacteria bacterium
CGGAGCTGCAGTAGGCCTCTCCCATGTAGGGTTTTCTGACAACCTCATAGCCGCGGGGCACATGCTGGTAGTAGACACCGCCGAACACATTGTATCCCGTCCCTCCCACCACGACTGTAGATGAACCTATGGGCAGCGAGGCAATAACGGCGCCCAGTGGTGCCTGGACTGCAATATATCCGTTCAGGCCCGAACGATAGAATATCCCGTCCAGGAAAAAATACGTCCGATCCTTTACAACCACGGGAACATGCCTTGCATGGGTATGACGTACCGGGGTGTAATGTACCTGCGTGTGCCGTGCCTGTGTATGATGGGCCGGTCTGTTTTGCCTTTCCTGATAACGCTGGTCCCGTGCGGCAACCGGTGCGGCCGACCCAATGATAAATGCCAGGATAAGTACCACAGAACATCCGATCTGCTGGTATCTGTTCATTATCCACCTCGCCTTCCCCCTGCGCCCAGGGACTGTTTCTCTGTAGATTCTTCGTACCTTATAAAGAAACAATATGGAGAAAATATGGAGAAATCCTGTGAAGAGTGTGGAGATTTATTGAGGAGATTTCCTGTAGAGAAAATTACACGATCATGCTGATGGGTGTATAGATACCGTTGCCCTGCGTCTCACTGCCGTGAGAACCGGCCTGGCTGCTGAGGGCATTCGCCTGATAGGCTGCCAATGCCAGGTCCGGGAATACCGTCCGCGACCCATCCGTTTCCAAGGTTACAGAAGAGGAGAACGATATAAATCCCATTGCCCTGAGATATGCCTGGTATTCAGAATAGCTGAGCTCACCGTCACCATCCAGATCATAGGGATCGTACACGGCGGCAAGGCTGTCCGTGCTCCCGCTCCTGACTGTCCTGCCGACAGACACATTGTCCTGCACCTTCACGGAAACATCATATCCGCTGTATGCGTTACCTGTAATTGCGCTCAATGCATCGACCATGCCGGGCCTCCCTGCATATGTACAGCCTATCCCACCTGGATCCTGAAACAGTTCTCAGAACCCCCGGACATACGTCGATCTCGGATACACTGCAGTATAACCATCTGTGACGGGTTTGTACATAGATTTATCGGGTCGGCACAGGGGGAAACATGCCGACCCGGACACAGGGTATTCATCCAGGCTGAGACATCATCATTGCCATGGTCCGCCTGGACCGGGCCTTTTTCCCCATGGTCTGCCGGGGCCTCCCGGTCCATGATCCGGAAGCTCATCCTTTGAGAGCGCACCATCGCCGTCGACATCAAACCTCTTGATAAAATCGGCTTTTATTGCATCGTGTTCTTCACTCGATATTACTCCGTCACCGTCAGTGTCGTATTTCTCCATACAGGCGGCACGCTCGGCTTCACGCACGGCGCCCCTCTCCACCCATGAAAGCTCTCCGTCGCCATCGGTGTCGTACTGCTCCAGAATCGCCGCCTGTGCTGCTTCAATTTCTTCACCTGAAAGCGCTCCATCATTGTCTGCGTCATACTGCCGTGCCATCAACGGCGGGATCCACGGTCCGGGCGGAACATCACCTCGTACATCATCACTGCGTGCTTGTCTGCCAAAGGCATCGCCGGCAGCAGGGCTGCACAACAGTGCCAGTATGACGAGGAGAACCGGTATTGCCATCGTGCTTTTTTTCATGGCTTCACTCCTTATGCTGTTTTCTGCCTGCATGATCATGAAAGGCTGTTTTCCCGTGCTCATCATGCTGAAGATGAATCTAGCAGCCAAATGTGGAGAAACTGTGGAGAAAGGATGTAAAGTTTGTGAGCATTGGTGAAATGATTTGAATTATGTCTGAACGTATATTACGTTTTCCTGTGTAAAGGAGGGCTGGTGAAAGTAAAACTCGCATACAAGATCTTCTGGGCATTTCTGATCACGAGTCTCATCACCATTGTCCTGATGACCGGCATCATGCGGTATTTTGCCGAACGCCACTTCACGGAGTATGTAAACAAGGTGGAGAGCGAGACTTTAAGCGAACTCGTGGAAACACTCGCCACTGCCTACAGCGAACATGAAGGATGGGAGTTCATCAGGGAAGACCCCCGGGCATTCAGGACACTCAGACGCACCGTGTTTGCAAAAGGTGAGACTGGCCGGGAGATACCCGCACATCCTCCCGGCGAACAGTGGGAAAGGTTCGATGACGGTAAGCACCCGGATATGCCACCGCCAAGGCCTCTTCAATATATGATAACCAAGCGGATCTCGCTCTTTGATGAGAAGATGCGGGTGGTAGAGGGAGATGCAGCTTCGACGGACGATCATAGCCTCAAAGAGATAACCGTTGACGGTAAGATTGTCGGATGGCTGGGCCTGAAAAAAAGAGAAAAGCTGTCAGGGCCCAGGGAAATGACCTTCCTCAGGGAACAATCCAAGGCCTTTGTAGTGATCGGGGGATTGGTCCTTGTCCTGGCGGCACTGGTCTCCTTCCTGCTGTCGCGGCATCTGCTGAGGCCCGTGGAGCAGCTCACGCGGGGAGCCAATGCCCTGGCATCGCGAAAGTTTGATACCCGCATCGAGGTCTCTTCAGGAGACGAACTGGGACAACTGGCTGATGACTTCAACAAGATGGCCCAGACCCTTGAAAAGTACGAGCATCTGCGCAGGCAGTGGCTCTCGGATATTTCGCACGAGTTGAGAACACCGATTTCCATCCTGCAGGGAGAGATCGAGGCCATCTTGGACGGCGTGCGTGAGATGAGCACACAAACCCTTGAATCCGTCCACGCAGAGGTCATGCTCCTGGGCAAGCTCATAGGTGATCTCCACGAACTGTCCATAGCGGAAACCGGTGAGATCTCATCCGCCCGGGAGCCTGTCCAGATAGTTCAGATCCTTGCAAACACCGTAAGAATCTTTGAATCACGCTTCATGCAGAAAGGGATTAAGATTCAGCTCGAACCCTGGGAAGACATGCATGTAACCGTCACCGGCGACGCTGACCGCATGGCACAGGTGTTCTCGAACATCCTGGAAAATTCCCTGAAATATACCGCTTCACCGGGACAGCTCAGGATATGGCAGGAGCACAAGGGGGCATATGTGCATCTGAACCTGGAAGACTCAAAACCCGGTGTACCCGATGC
>JAFGTK010000040.1 GCA_016934135.1 Deltaproteobacteria bacterium
GAGCCGTTCAAACGGGGCCGTACTGATCCAGCCTCCCATTGCAAACCGGTGGGGACCCGTGGAAGGGCATCCCTCATTGCCTGTCTTCTTTTCTTCCATAGAGCATCTCCCTGTACAGGTACTTTACTCGTATCGTCTCACATGTACATTATAACAGGCATGTCCGGCCGACCACACCAAAGGGTGAAAAAGTTATCGATTTCAAGATCAGCAGGTAAACATGTTATAAGGAGGTTATTCCGGATACTGTCCGCCGCGGCAGATGATTGCTGTATTCTCTTTTTCATTTATGCCCTGCCGCTTGCAGAAACGCCTGTCCTTTTGAACGTCCTGTTTATCAAAGAAAACTGTCCTTGAACAGCGAATCTGTCTTGAAAAGTGCATGGATACAATATAGAGTCACCCCTATCCATCTGAGACAGACAGTACATCTACGGATAGTGAACTTTAACGCCACCTGGTTTGGAGACGATATCATCATGGATCCGCTTTTTATCATTGTGATCATATCGGTGGTCGGGCCTGTTCTTGGTTCTGCCATCGGCGTATTGAAGAGGCCTTCGTTCCCTTTCATATGTACGATGCTGAGTTTTGCTGCAGGGGTGATGCTTGCCATCTCCTTTCTGGAGCTGATACCGGAGAGTATTCATCTGTCGTCGGTGATCATCTGTGTTGCCGGGGTCATTTTCGGATCCCTCCTGATGTTCGGCCTCGACCGCCTCATCCCCCACATTCATCCCGAACTGTGCAGCCAGGAACAGGGACGCAATCTCCAGAGGACCTCGACATACCTGATCATGGGAATATTCCTGCACAATTTCCCCGAGGGAATGGCCATCGCCGTAGGTGCTGTCTCTGATATAAAAATATCCATGGCGGTCGCCCTTGCCATTTCCATTCATAATATCCCCGAAGGAATCTGCACATCAGCCCCTTTTTATCATGTCACGGGCAACCGCATGAAATCATTCCTCGCTTCATCATCCACGGCAATCCCCATACTCGCGGGCTACCTGCTTGCAAGATACCTCTTTCTCAACATTCCCGAGCAGGTCATCGGATTCATTATCGGTGCAACCGCAGGACTGATGATATACATCACCGCGGATGAACTGATACCTACATCCTGCTCTATTGACAACCATAAAACGATCTTTTCGCTCATCTCGGGAGTGGTGTTCGTCATGTTCCTCGGGATGACATGAAAACTTGAAGAAATGATGAACTATGGGCCTGAACATGCTTGGCTAACGAACCAGGAGGAGAAACCATGACGATGTTGCGAATAAAAGTGGCCTCATTCGAATTCTCTGCACGCATGGAGGACATGCTCGCCCCCCAAACCTGCGCAAAATTCCTCAACCTGCTCCCGTACAGGCAGAACCTTATTCATGCCCGATGGAGCGGTGAAGCCTGCTGGATTCCGCTGGGCGAGTTCAGTCTCGATGTCGGATACGAAAACCCGACAAGCTACCCCTCCCCGGGAGAAATCCTTTTTTACCCCGGAGGATACAGCGAAACCGAAATTCTGTTCCCCTACGGGGCTACGTGTTTTGCCAGCAAACTCGGGCAACTCGCCGGCAACCATTTCCTTACGATTGTTCAGGGCAGAGAACAGCTGCAGGAGGTCGGACACCTCGTGCTCTGGCAGGGGGCACAGGATATCGTGTTTGAGCGGGACTGACCTTTGGAAAACGCATCTTCTTGGATGCTGTCAATTTTGAGCTTATTGCAGTAAAATAATGGCCGTGCATGTGAACATGAAAAGAGAACTGCGTACGCTGAAAGCCATGATCGAGATCTACTGTCATGACCACCACCGCATAAGATCAGGGCTTTGCCCTGAATGCACTACACTGCTGGAGTATGCCCGTTCCCGCTTGGAGAAGTGCCCGTTCAGGGATGACAAACCCGTGTGTTCCAAATGCCCGGTGCATTGCTATCGCCCGGATATGAGAGGAAGGATCCGTTCTGTCATGAGCTATGCAGGAAGACGCATGCTTTTCCGTCATCCTGTTCTTGCACTTGTTCATCTGATAAACGGCATGAGGAAGGGCCCGAAAAAATAGACTTGGTCAATACCAGCATATCCTGGGAAATGTTCAGGGTTTACCGGACAAACAGCATTGTGATCCTCGATGCCACGCTCTTATACCCCAGCCATGATGACGAGGTGAGAGGCCGGAGGACTATACCATTATTTTCGCCCTTAGTATTAAGGTGTTGAAACCATGGAAGGGGAGAACCGCATGCTGAGGCTTCAAAAAGGTGCGCCTCTGCTCCAATAAACCTGGCATTCCTGAGCATTCTTCTGGTAAGAAAGGGATGATCAGCACTAACAGATGAACCATCGACATGCACAAGGCACGGGAGAACTCTCTATGCGGAATGAAAAGGGTATCTTTTCAGAGTGTATACGTGAGCTCATCCGGGACTTTTTGAACAACCCTGAGGAGAACAGACTGTTCAATGATGGAGATGAACGGGCATGGGCAGATCCGCTCGTGGGATTCTCCCGGGGAGACGATCCGGTCTTTGAAGATTTCAAGACACATATCGGGTCATTTGTCTGGACCCCGCTGCAGGCATTTTCTCTGGGATTTCAAGAGCTCGCTGTTGCCCCTGCCGATCTCACGGTCATCAGCTGGGTACTGCCCCAGACATTGGCAACGAAAGAGGATAACCGCAGGGAAGAGTGCTATCCTTGTGAGAGATGGGCCAGGGCCCGCATCTTCGGCGAGGAGATCAACACAAGGCTGAAAATGTACATGGTATCCTCTCTGTGCGAGGCCGGGCATGAGGCTCTTTGCGCGACGCTCCTGCCGGACTTTTCCTGGCAGAACTCGGACAGGTACGGATTTGCCTCAAACTGGTCTGAACGACACACCGCCTACGCATGCGGGCTCGGAACCTTCGGTTTGTGCGATGGCCTCATCACCGCATCTGGCAAGGCCATGCGCGCAGGCTCCGTGATTGCAAGAATCGAGATTCCCTCGACGCAAAGGCCCTATAGTCATCACCATGAGTATTGCCTGTTCTACACAAACGGCGGCTGCAAAAAATGCATCGAGCGGTGTCCCGCAGGGGCAATAACCGAGGCAGGCCACGACAAATTGAAGTGTTTTTACTATCTCTCGGACCCGGTATCACCGTATGTAAAAAATCACTACGGCTTTGACGGGTACGGCTGCGGCCTGTGCCAGACAGGCGTGCCGTGCGAATCCGGCATCCCCGGAAAGAAATAGGTCATTATTGGATTATTTGATATAATTCCTGTTCGTGTATGGGCTTTTAAAAAAAGGAGGCTCCAGGTGAACAATCCAGGCACTACAACACAAGCGGATCCGGCGCAGATCGAACTGGCAAAGATCTTCACTTCCGTACGGCTCTTCGGTCCGCCCATGAGCGATCAGCTCATGGAACTGGTCTGCCACCTCTTCAGTCCCCAAGAGGCGGCCGTGGCACGTTACCTACCCTTTTACCTGCCGAAATCCGCCAGAAAAATCGCCCGCAGGGCCCGCAGAAATCCTGATGAGATACAACTTGTCCTTGATACACTGGCTCAGCGAAGGGTGATCTTTTCAACGGAAAAGGGCTATTTTCTCCTCCCTTTGATGCCGGGCATGTTCGAATACCTGCTCATGGACGGCAGGGATACGCCATGGCACAGGAGGTACGGACAGTTGATCACCTCTCTGTTTGCCACCGGTTATACCCGCGGCTACAGCACCACGTCTTCGCCCATAATCCGCAATATCCCTGTTGAGACTGCCGTTGAACCTTCAAGCCGGATTGTTGACAGCGACCTCATGTCTGAAATGATCGACGCTCACGAAAAACTCGCGGTGCTCCATGTCTGCCAGTGCAGGCAGTCCCATATGTTCTCCGGACATGAGTGCAGCAGGTCCGGTCCTGAAGACGGCTGCCTGGTTTTCGGCGGTTTTGCGCAGTCAACCGTGGAGAATGGCAACGGGCGCTTCGTGAGCAAAGAAGAGATGCACGACATTGTCCTTGATCGGTGGGAGAAAAACCTCGTATTCTTCTCCGCCAATATCGAACCGTCCAGCCCGAACGCCATCTGCACGTGCTGCGACTGCTGCTGCCACTACATGAAAGCCGTCAATGTCTTCGCCGGCGGCGTGTCCCTGGCCCCGCCGCACTTTCTGGCCCACGTTGATGAATCCATATGCAACAGCTGTGGAAAGTGCACAAAAGTCTGCAATACACACGCGCATACCGTCAGGGACAGAACCCATTTGTTCGCACTGGAAAAATGCATCGGATGCGGGCTGTGTGTGGATGCATGTGCACAGCACGCTGTGACCATGAGGGAAAATCCCGATTACAGGCCCCCTTCAAAAAACTGGATTCACCACGGCCTGAGAATCCTGCCGGCAGGCGTCATGGCCGCTGTGAGGGCCTCAGTGAAGCGAATGCGCTGTTAAGTTCCGGGGTATGTGATGGAGAGATGGAACATGCCGGCAAAAAAATGATGCGGTGCCGGCATATACTTTCTTTCATGATGCATCAGGGGTAAAATATGAAACTCCTTATTCGCGGGGGAAGCATTTCGGCAGGATCCGGCGTTGAGACAAGTTATGTGGATATCCTTGAGGATTGCTTAAGGTCCAGGGGCGTAGAGCTCATCAATCGGTCCCGCATAAAAGACAATTCTTTTGACGGGATCTGGACGTTCTACGAAGATGTCGATTCGTTCCGTCCGGAGATCCTGATGATCCACTTCGGTATCGATGATGCATTCTACCCGGTCTACTACTCCGAATTCAAAGAGAACCTTGTGCGCATGATCCGCCTTGCCAGGCAGCGCTTCAATCCTGTTATCCTGCTTCCCACCTCCCATACATTCGACAACCCGCATGACATGGATGCAGTTTATATCTATTACCGGGCGATCCGCGAGGTGTCCTTGGACCTGGACTGTGAAATGCTCCCGATCCATACCTGCTGGGCAGGCCATCTCCAGGAACATGGACTGTCAAATTCCGAACTGGTACAAAGCGATGCTTGCTGCCCCAATGAAACAGGACATGAACTCTTTGCAAGGATTATCCTCCCCAGGCTCATAAGACTTATCCCTTCTATCCTCAGGCAATAGCGAGAATCCATTTGCTCAACCTCCCCACTTTGGTATAGGGAAGCCCTATGACCTATATCATACGGGATGCAGCACCTTTGGATACCGGGCTTCTTGCAGGGCTTATCCGGGGTTCATTCCAGGATGTGGCCAGGCGCTTCGGCCTGACGGAAAAGAACAGCCCGAGGCACCCTTCCAACTGCAC
>JAFGTK010000288.1 GCA_016934135.1 Deltaproteobacteria bacterium
TGATACCCTACAACGATACATCCACAGGCCATTGCTTCTGCAGGGGGAAGAGAAAAGCCTTCCTGGTAGCCAAAACTTAAGAAAAAAAGAGAGTCCTTCATGATCTGAGCTGTTTCCAGCTCTGATCTGTTTTCTATCGGGACAATAGTGAAATCATTTATTCTACCCCTATGTTTTAAGATACTTATAACCTGTAGTGCATCATCCGGATTCTTGTTCGGCATAAAACAGATCTGCTTCTTCTTTTCGCCCTGGTATGAAAAAATGTCCTGATTAATTGAATTATGTATCCTGGCAGCCTGCATACCCGGAAAGGCATATTCCAGGTAGTTTTTGCTGTCGTCAGACACCACCATCAATGCCACCACAGACTTGTCCAGGTAGATACTCTTTATTTCATCCTCATCCAGGGAGCATCCTTTGAAAGTACTATACGGGCCCTGAACGAATATTATCTTCTTTGCAGGGGTATCAAACAAGGTGCTGAACGTCTTAAAAGCCTTGCGGCGTCTTTTTGGGTTCTTGTAGACTGAATCATACTTTTCCGGGATAACAAGATAATCGTTCTCACGCAGAGTTATTTTTCGGACATAGGAAATTCGTGTCGTGTTATCGAACCAGTCACATCTGAATCCTGCTTTCTTGTGGATAATCGAAGCCGAGAATCCATTATCGTTCAGAATATCCACATGGCGATAGAGAATCTTCACACCACCTACAGTGGAATGATAATCAGGACTCCAGTAGTAAATATTTGTATTTTCCATAATTATTACAGACAATTATTGTATTATTCCATGTTGTCATTTTCTGGCTATCAGTTTCACCGTGAGTAATCGTTTCATTTTTCTGTTGGTGGCTATACGTTTACTCAGCGTTCCGGGAAGAGACAGAAAAACGGCTTCCACGGCCTGTAAAAGAACTACTGGGCATCTGGTCCTGAGTCTCATGTTCTTTGTTCCAACAAGAGCAACCACTTCTGAGAAACCCGCTTCCTTCATCATCTCCAGTACCTCAGTGTGCGTATACTCCTTCAAATGCAAACCGGTTGTTGTCTCGTCAAAATAGCGTGAAATATCTGAAGGCCCGAATATACGGTTAGGAGTAATACAGATATACAATCCGCCGGGGGTCAGTTTTTTATATATATCCTGTAACTGATCACGAGCGTCTTCAGGATGCAGATGTTCCATGAGATGATGGCTGTACACAATATCCACTGAATTGTCTGGCACGGGAATATCCACGCCGTTGTAAAGAATGAGATGGAAGTTTTCCGGACAGGAATGGGCATTAACGATCTCTTCTGATACATCCACCGCATACACCTCCCTGACATGCTTGGACACTTCAAAAGAAAGGGCACACGAGCCCGGACCGATTTCAAGAAACCGTATCCCCTCATTGAGAAACGGCTTCAGCATCCTTATCTGACGCAGGGTTGCTCTCGATGTCGAAAGGTGCTTCCTGTCGGGAACTGCAATAGAGGGGACTCTCTGAAACAGCTCATTATAAATCGATTTATACAGTGATCTTCTCTCTTCCTTTGTCGCATTCCACAATCTCACAGCAAGCTCTTTCTCAATCAGATAGTGTTCGTGGAGCCCGTCTATGTTTTGATCTTTCTTCCTTCGTTTCCCCATCACATTTCTCCTCAATATCGCTATAGTGAGCAGAGATCAGCCAGCCACTTAAGTCTTATTCATGATACTATTGTGGAGCCTAGCCCTTGATAGTGTCCAACAATCTAGGGGAATTTACCTCTCTGGTAAAGCCCTGATCCAACACGCTTCTCCCCTTCAGACCCATTCTTTTTCTAAGCCCTGCATCTTCAATCAGCGTGGACAGATATTGTATCCATTCATCACCGGTCATAGCCCAGAAACCGTTGTCACCGTGGGATACGATATCCTTATTCACACCCACCGGCGTACACACGACGGGGAGTCCTACCCCGTAATACTGCAATATCTTCAGGCCGCATTTGCCCCATGACCACAGATCGTCAAGAAGCGGCATGACCCCGATGTCGATGTCCTTAAGCTCTTCAACTTCAGTTTCGCTCGACCACTGCACCTTTTTCACCGGGATATGAGTGCAGTCAAAAAACACATCACAGATGATCTTGAGTTCCACTCCGCCGGAAAAACGTTTCCCTATCTCCTCAAAGACATCGCGCATCTTTTCCAGGTAATGAATGCTTCCGTGATCACCGATCCATCCAATGGTCACCCGATTCTTGGCGGTGGAGTAGTCTTTCAGGCTGTAGCGCGATGCAGGGATCGAGGTGGGGATCACCTTTACGTTCCCGTTGTATGATCTTGTCTGATCCGCGAGGAAGGTATTTCCTGCTATGACCGCATCACAACGCCTCACCATGTTAATAAATCGCCTCAGCCGTGTTTTTGAGTAGGGTGAACGGGAAAGGGAGTTCCTGTACATTACGGCATCATCGAGATCGTATACAATCCGCCTTGCCCTTTGTCTGAAAATCCACAGAAAGGGAACATGGAAACGTTTCCTCTGCACAAACACGCAGTCGTATCGAGGCAGTATCCGAAAGAGCGACAGATACTCCATGACGGAGCGTGGAAATTCAAACACGTCGCAGCAATTCCCGTATTGTTCCAGGTACGGAATGTACTGCAGGATACGGTATCTGCTCGCAGCAACTTTTTTACCCTGGATCAAGATGAGTATGGTGCCCATGTTTTATCTCCTGAGAATACCTTTTTACGCACGAGGAGTATCATCGGGTTCAGGTTTAACCCATGCTTTCTGATCAAAATCGTACACCCGCAGAACCCGTGCAGGTGCACCCCCAGCCACACAGCAGGATGGAAGATCATGGCTGACTACGGAATTCGCACTGATCTGCACATTTTTTCCGATGGTAACTCCGGGGAAGATAAAGGTGTTGAATCCAAGATGACAGCCCTCGCCAATGATCACTGCACCCTCAAGCGTGATGGGATTGGCCTTTACCCATTTTGTGGGATCCCTGAAGTTATGCTTTGTATCTGCAATAAGGATGTTCTTTCCGATAAGGCAGCCATCACCTATCTCAACGTAATTGTGGGCGTTTATGAACGTACCCGCATTGATGGACACATGTTTCCCGATAGACAGCGTTATTCTGTCCTGATCCTCCCCCCATGGTTTGGCATACAGCTCAACCCCTTTTTTGATCCTGCAGCGGTCACCGATGCGGATATTATAGGGAGACTCGAAGACGATCCCGGGGTCCCAGTGAACGTGCTTCCCATACTCCCGGAAGATAATCCGGTTGCGCATATTGATGAATATCCGTACAAATCCACGGTAGAGCGAATTGATCTTTCGACGAAATCCCTCGTAATATATATCCTGTATCCATTTCTGGTATAGCGCCATTGCCTACTCCACAGAGCACTCCGTCATGATCCCCTCAAGAACCTCGAAGACACCATAGCTGTCAATAAAAGATCTTGGGAGTGCGCCCTCGACCCCATTACTATACATATTCCTCATGGCATCGGCAAGATCTGCAACATTGCCTGGAGCAACAACAATCCCTCCCCCATCCCTGAGGTACATCTTTGCACCGTTTGCTTGTGTGGAGATTACCGGAATCCCAGATGCAAGTGCTTCGAGGACGACAAGTGAACAAGCATCATAGTATGTCGGGTGCACCAGGCAATCACATGCAGGATATATTTTCTCCATATCCGATGCCCTGCCGCCAAATACAATTTTATCGCCAAGGTGCATTGCCTGTTTCTTGGAAGAAGAATCCACAGGTCCGATTACGAGCACTTTAAAAGGTATTTCCACTATCCTTGATATTGCCTGAACAAGGACATCATATCCTTTCAGTTTCAGATTTTGTGCAACGAACAGAAACACAAACTCGTGCACGCCAAGATGATATTTTTCCCTTATACGTGCCCTGTATTGTCTGTTTTCCACAGAAAACTTATGTAGATCGATCCCATTGGGAACAAGATGAATCTTAGTGTCGGGATATGAGAAATAATTTCGGATATCCTCAGACACCATTTCCGAGATAGCGACAACCTGGGGCCTTGTGATAGCAAAGGTGCACCATTCCATGGCTCGCTGGACAATGTCCTTGAGAGACAACCTCTTGATCAGACGCACAAACTTTCGTGCGGCAGGTCTGTATCTCTGCATTTCTCTGATAAACCATGCCCTGTGAAGGCCGCCGTGAGGCTGATAGATGTCCATATAAACCGTGTTTCCAACGCAGAAGTGGATATGATCTGGGAGAGACCGGGCCTTCAAATAATGCATGAGGGCGAAACTTAAATGCCTCAGCGCCTGGGGAAACCGTATGCACATCACTTCCATGACA
>JAFGTK010000289.1 GCA_016934135.1 Deltaproteobacteria bacterium
CAGGCACCATCTTTGTCCCGGCAGATGAAATGAGCGACCTTACAGGCTATACCCCAAATCTTGAAGGCGGCATAACCTTTGTGCCCTGATATGTAATATGATGTGTGATTTATGGGGTCCCGTGTTATGGACCGGGACCCCTGGAAATCTTTTCCCGGAAAAATAAACCTATATTCCTTCTATAACGCAGAATGTGGGATCAAGGCTGTTGCTTTTTCTACAGGTTCTTTTTTTCAAACCACCTGAACAGGCCGACAAAGAGCACGATCAGGACTATGATCACGACCCAGTGGTTGAGCCCCAGGATCCCATGGAGCGTTATTTTGCCCAGGTTTCCCCATGTCAGCACCGTACCTTTCAACACAGGATATACTTCGGCATACACGGCGGCACCAACGAGCATGCCCACGAGGCCGAATGCCGCATCATAACGGCCTTCTCCCAGTGCGCCGACCCCGGTTGCCGGGCAATACCCCACCAGTGCCCATCCGATGCCGAATATGAGCCCTCCCAGGATATTTGCGCCCAGAGAGGCTGATTTGATATCCAGTTCGATGAGTCCCATATCCAGCAGGAGATAGATGCCCACCATGGAGACGATTACCGACGACAGCATGAACTTGACAATGGTGAAATCCAGGAGCCGAAGGGCCCCCACCTGTTTGTCATAGCGAAGGACCTGCCCCTTCTGCAGAAAGAACCCGAAGACGATACCGGTAATGAGACCATACGCAAGAAGACTCATGTCCGCGCACCTCCTTTGTACAGTATCCGGGCAACGATGATGCCGGCTGCGAAAAAGCAGATAAGGGAAATATAGCCGCTGACAGCTATCTGAGCCAGACCGCTCAGGCCGTGTCCGCTTGGTCACCCACCGGCAAGCCTTGCACCGAACATGAGGATGATCCCTCCCAGAAAGGCTGTTGTCCACCGCTTCGCACTGTTCGGGCCGAACGCAGCCTCCCACATGGGCGGAACAGGCGTTGCCTTGAAATCTCTGCCCATTCGTGCAGCAATGAGCGATCCGAAAAGGACCCCGAAAACAAACATCCACTGCCAGTCGATCTTTACCTTTGTCTTAACGAAGTAATCCATCGATTGCACCCGATCAGGCACGAAGACTTGCTCGATCAGCCCTGCCGAACGGACAAACGTGGTGGATGCGCCGAAGTATTTCCCTGTTGCCAGCACGGACAACACAAGCAGAAGACCTGCAAGGGCACCAGCCACATACGGAGACCAACTCCTTTGCGTAAAAATATTCATACCGCTTCACCTCCTGCACTGATCTGGCATGATACAACGCGCTATATCGCGGTCTTTACATGGTTCTCTTTGCTGCCTTCAGTATCATAGCCAGTGATCATCTCCCCGAGTTTCACGGTTCCGATAAGATCTGTATCTGTTAGTAAAATAAGGTCGGAAATCCCGGAGACAAGGATATGGACAATAAAAGGCGCTGGGCGTTATGCACGAGAGTACTCGCGGCTCAAGCCGCTCACACAGAGTCTATCACTTATCTATTGCAAAATGTGGGTAAAAGCCATCCGGCCGCGTTTGAGAACCTACTTGCATTCCTCCTCTGAAATCCCGTATACCCCGCTGGCTACCCATACGTCCCTGCCGTCCATTCTGCACCGCTTAACATAGGTGCATTTTGGGTCCACCGTGTTGGTCACAGGATTCAGCCAGTAGTACAGGACCCAGCCATGGCCAGGATCCTTTGCCTTGGAATTCATCTCGGCGACCAGATAGTTGCCTTTGGCATCCTGGATCATAGTCTGGTCCTTGCCGACCAGTATGGCGGAAATGGGATGGAAGAGACAGACTGCATTCATATCGTAGATAAAGACATATCCTTCCCCACTACAGAAACGGAATTTGTCCAGCTCGGCAAACGCTGCCTGACCTTCTTTTTCCAGCAGATCAGCGGCATAATTAACGGCCTTCATCACCTCATCCTTGGTGCATTCGGCATTAAGGCTTGCAGAACCGGCAACTATCAGAACCGCTACGGCCACGAATAAGACCAACCATTTTCTCATGGGACAGCTCCTTTCAAAGAGAGATAAAATATAATTATAAGTGCTTTTAGGATGTTTTATAGAGGGCCCGGAAAATAATTTTCAGGCCTTTTCCTCTGAGCGGATATGTCCTCAGATGTATAAAATAAAAATATCAGCAATATTCCGGACAGATATTCCCCCTCACCCATCCCTCTCCCCCGAAAACGTGGGAGAGGGCAAGAGGGAGGAGACTTTGCCGGTTTTCATAGACGAGAAATAGAACCGTTCCCTTTAGCTTTCTTTGGCTTTTTCTTCCAGAAGAATATCCACGGTCATCCGGGCCACATCACCCACCACGTCAGAGCATGTATCCAGCATGCCTGCCGCAAAAGCGGCCTGAAGCTCTTCAGGGTCATACAGATTGTAGAACCTTCCGAAAAATCTGTTCTGAAGATCGCTGCAACGCACTGTACCGTATTTCTCGACAAATCTGTCTCTGAGTTCTTTGGCCAGGAGGTTGGCCTTTACCAGCTTCATCATATCACCGAAGTCTTTCTTTTCCCTTCCATGGAGATATCCGATCGCGATCGTGCCGCCTGAAAGGGCCCCGCAGTGGCCGTCTCCGGTAAGCCCGACCCCGTCTGCAAGCGCGGTTGCCGACTTGAATACTGCGTCGTTTTCCTGTCCGAGCACATCGAATATAGCCGCGAGCGTGCACTGTGGACAGCCGCCGTTTTTCATCTCATATTGCTTTCCTGTCTCAAAAGCTCTGTCCAGCATCTCCTGGTGTTTTTTCTCCATTGAACCCTCCCGTATAATTTTGCTCAATATAAAAGAAAACAGGTCGGGCAGATATTACATCGGCCCCTGCAAATCCTATTCAACCGTTAATGTCGCCTCTTTTGATCCGAAGACATTGCAGGTAACTTCTACCTTTATTACATCTCCGGCAACTGCCGGTAGCGAATATGTATAGGTGAAGGGGCTTTCATCGGGCTGGTCTTTATATTCTTCAGTAGATACTGCAGTTCCGTTCCTGGTGATTATAACCGTCTTGATATGGTGTCTGGAGGTAAATGTTGTCTTGTGTGTTATTGTCACCGACAGGGTCTGCTGTGCAAGGTCATAGCTTATGCTTATATCCTTTGGCGGGTGTGCGTTTGCCGTCTGGATGTATGCAATCGATATTATCGAGATAATCAATGCAAACATAAAGGCCTTTGTAATGCCGCGTATCATTGTCTTTTTCATAAAAGGTTCCCCCTTGATCTTTCGTTATTTCAACCTGACATCATTCCCAGCATCAGCATCAAAGCCGGGAAACATATTTTCCTGAAATTAAAGGTAAACGTTTGCCTTACAATAAGCAAGGCCAAAGCCCTATTATTATTTCACCTTGTTTCATGTCGTTGTTTTTATCGCCGGGCATTTTGATGAACTCGCAAAAATCAAGAATCCTCCCTCTCCCTTGAAG
>JAFGTK010000041.1 GCA_016934135.1 Deltaproteobacteria bacterium
CAACCTGAACAAATGGGTTGAATCCTCGATGGTTACGGCTGAAACACCTTGGATCACCGGTGTCAGCGAAAGGATGAGGTGATAATATGGGGTATAAATTCGATACACTCCAGGTACACGGGGGGCACACACCGGACAGGGCAAGCCTTTCCAGGGCAGTGCCCATATACCAGAGCACGTCTTTTGTGTTTGAAGACTCCGGCCATGCAGCATCTCTCTTTGATCTCTCCCGGAAGGGCAACATCTATACCCGGATCAGCAATCCAACGACCGCGGTCCTCGAAGACCGTGTTACCCTGCTCGAAGACGGGGTGGGATCTGTTGCCACTGCATCCGGTACAGCTGCCATATTGTATTCCATCTTCAACATTGCAGGTGCCGGGGACGAGATCATCTCATCGAGAGCCCTCTACGGCGGCACCACTCACCTGTTCGAGAGCACCATAAAGAACATGGGCATCAGGGTGAATTTTGTAAATATCAATGACCCCAACGAGATCAAAGACCTCATCACCGACAGGACAAAGGCGATCTTCACAGAGACCGTGGGCAACCCCATGAATACCGTGGCCGACCTGGCCATGATAGCGGAGACGGCACATGATCACGGCATACCTCTGATCGTCGACAACACTGTGACCACCCCGTATCTCCTCAGGCCGTTCGAACACGGCGCAGATATCGTGGTCCATTCGCTCACTAAATTCATGGGAGGGCACGGTGTTTCCATAGGAGGGATCGTCACCGATTCCGGGAAGACCGACTGGGACGCCTTCAAGAGGCTCTCTACGCCCGATCCCGACCTGAACGGCCTGAATTTTAAGCAGAGTTTCGGAGATGCCGCATATATTGCCAGGCTCCGCACGGTAGTGCTGCGGGATACAGGCGCATGCATATCCCCGTTCAATGCCTTTACCATCCTGCTCGGCATCGAGACACTGAGCCTTCGCATGGCACGGCACTGCGAAAACGCCATGAAAGTTGCAGAGTTCCTCGAAAATCATCCAAGGGTTCAATGGGTCAACTATCCCGGTCTGAAAAACCATCCGGACCATGACCTTGCAGCCAGATATCTGAAAAAGGGATTCGGGGCCATCATCTCCTTCGGACCGAAAGGCGGGTATGAAACAGCCAGGAACACGGTTGACCGTGTCCGGCTCATATCCCATCTCGCAAATATAGGGGATGCAAAAAGCCTTATCATACACCCGGCATCGACCACTCACCAGCAGCTCAATGCACAGCAGCAGAAGGCATCGGGTATTGTTCCCGAGATGATCAGGCTGAGTATCGGCATCGAAGACCCTGACGATATAATCTCTGACCTGGACCAGGTGCTCAAGGGAGCATAAATGTACAAGATCCCTGCCCAGAACTATCCCGTCATCCAGCAGTGGATATCCGCCGGGAGCAGAGTCCTGGATCTGGGCTGCGGGGACGGCACGCTCCTTAGCGCGCTGACCAGGGAAAAACAGGTAGAGGGCATAGGAGTTGAGATATCCCAGGATATGATCGTTCAATGCATACAGAAAGGCATCTGCGTGTATCAGGCGGATATCGACAAGGATCTCTCTGAATGGAAAGACGACAGTTTTGATTATGTAATTCTCAATGCCACTCTCCAGGCCATCAGCAAGCCCTACCGGGTAATAGAAGAGATGCTGAGGGTAGGCAGATATGCCATCATCTCCGTGTCGAATTTCGGGTACCTGAGAAACAGGGTCAGGGTTCTGGCTCAGGGCCGTGTAAGCTCGCATACCAGGCTGTCTTCAAGCTGGTACGACAGCCCGGTTATCCGATTTGTGTCCCTCAAGGAATTCGAGGCATCCCTTGCCCAGATGGGAATCGAAGTTATGGATTCAAGGTTCTTTCTACCGCTTGATAAAGTGATGCGCAGGAAATGGCCCCTTTATAATCTTCTGGCACGGGAGGGCATCTTCAAACTCAGAAAGGGCACGCAGGAATGAACCGGATCGTCAAGACCCATGTGTTAAAGGTGAACAGACCTTTCCGTCTCGATTCCGGAGATCTGCTCGAACATCTCGATATCGCCTATGAGACCTATGGCAGCCTCAATGATGCAAAGGACAATGCCATCCTCATCGAGCATGCACTGTCCGGCGATGCCCATGCAGCTTTTTATCATGAGGGAGACAAAAAACCGGGCTGGTGGGATACAATGATCGGCCCCGGCAAAGGCTTTGATACGGACAGATATTTCATTATATGTTCCAATGTCCTGGGCGGGTGCAGCGGTACAACCGGCCCTGCATCAATAAACCCGGCAACGCTCAAACCGTATGCACTGCGGTTCCCTCCCATTACCATGCGGGATATGGTGGAATCGCAGCGTGTCCTTCTTTCTCAACTGGGCATTGAAAGGCTCAAATGCATTGCAGGAGGATCCATGGGCGGCATGCAGGCCATGCAGTTTTTCTGCGATTACCCCTCCCAGGTTCAGTCCTTTATCAGTATAGCCTCGACCATGAAGCACTCTGCACAGCAGATCGCCTTTAACGAGGTAGGCCGCCGGGCTGTCATGGCGGATCCAAGATGGAACGGCGGAAATTACTACGAATCTGTATCCCCCGAGGCCGGTCTCTCGGTAGCGAGAATGATCGGCCACATCACCTATCTTTCGGAAAAGATGATGCAGGAAAAATTCGGCAGGATTAAAAAGGACAAGGATGCAAGAGCCATATTCAGACCCTCGTTCGAAGTGGAGCATTATCTCGATTATCAGGGAATCTCGTTTGTAAAGAGATTCGATGCAAACAGTTATCTGTACATCACCAATGCCATAGACAACTTCGACCTCATGGCATCGATAAGCTCAAAAGAGAGGCTCAGGGGTGAAGGAAGGGGCAGGGGCAGACATTTCGACGAATTGAAGACCAAAAGAGGGCTTGTCATCTCCTTCAGTTCAGACTGGCTTTATCCGCCCTCCCAGGCAAAAGAGATCGTTCAGCTCTTTACCGGTTTGAATGTCAGGGTATCATACGCAGAGATATCAACTGACCACGGTCACGATGCATTCCTCACCGATTACGTTAACCAGAGCGACATCATTCGGAGTTTTCTCGCCTCTTTTTCTTAAGCTCTTCTTTTATATCACTCTTTTTTGATCTGATCCTGACGATTATCCATACGACCAGGGCGATGCTCCAGAATATGAGTGACCCAATGGGCGCATCATCACGAAATTCGAACACCTAGACCTCCAGGGTCATATTGTCGATCAGCCTGGTTGACCCCACCTTTACTGCAAGGGCCATTACAACGTCGGCATAAATGCTCTCAACAGGCTCGAGGGTGTCCGGATCCACAATCTCGACATAATCGATTACACATTCGGGAGTATTCGCGATCATATCCATCACCTCTTCACGGATTTTCGCCGAACTCTTCTCGCCGCTGCCGACAAGGCTGAATGCATACAGCAGGGCCTTGTGAAGCACCAGTGCGTTCCTGCGCTGATCCGGGCTCAGATATTTGTTCCGCGAACTCATGGCAAGGCCGTCTTTCTCCCGTACCGTATGATGGGCAACAACCTTCACGTTCATGTTGAGATCATTCACCATTCGCCTGATCACTGCAAGCTGCTGATAATCCTTCTGACCGAATATGGCGAAATCCGGCTCCACGATATTGAACAGCTTTGCAACAACCGTGGCGACCCCCCTGAAATGGTTCGGCCTGGATGCCCCGCACAGGCTCTGGGTGATGCGTTCCACATTGACATAGGTTGCATACCCGTCTGGGTACATCTGAGAAGCATCCGGAAAGAATATACACTCTACCCCTACAGACGCTGCGAGCTTTTCATCCCGCTCCATGTCGCGCGGATATTTATCCAGATCTTCATTCGGGCCGAACTGTGTGGGATTCACGAATATGCTGATAACGAGGTGATCGGCCATAGTAGCACCCATGCGCATGAGGTCCAGATGCCCTTCATGCAGATAACCCATGGTGGGAACCAGACAGATGGTCTCGCCTTTGTTCCTGATGGACCTGACATAGGCCTTCATGGCCTTTACTTCGCGTATTATCTCCATGGATGCATCCCCTATTCCTTGAAACAGTGCTCCTCGTCAGGGAATGTACCTTCCCTGACCTCGGATGCATACTTGTCGAGGGCTTCCTTTATGGTATCAAAAAGCATGGCATATCTCTTGACGAATTTGGGTTTGAATTCTTTTGACATGCCGAGCAGATCCTGAATCACAATAACCTGCCCGTCGCAGTGCGGCCCTGCGCCGATGCCTATGGTAGGGATACTGAGCGCATCGGTAACCTCTTTAGCCACCAGGGCCGGTACGCACTCAAGGACTATCGAGAAAACACCTGCATCTTCAAGGGCCAGGGCATTTTCCTTCAGCATCTTTGCCGCTTCATCACCCCTTCCCTGAACCTTATACCCGCCGAATGCGTGTACTGACTGAGGGGTAAGCCCCAGATGCCCCATAACCGGGATATCGGCCTTTACAATAGCCTTTACCTGGTCGATAACCCTTTTCCCGCCCTCGAGTTTCACGGCCTGAGCACCGCCTTCCTTTAGAAAACGGCCTGCATTGTGCACAGCATCGGATACACTCGTCTGATACGACAGAAAGGGCATATCGCCTATAACAAGTGCCCTGGGCCTTGTTCTGGTCACACAGGTCGTGTGATACACCATCTGATCCATGGTGATGCCAAGAGTTGTATCCAGTCCGGCCATTACCATCCCGGCAGAATCCCCCACAAGGATGATATCGATGTCTGCTGCATCGAC
>JAFGTK010000042.1 GCA_016934135.1 Deltaproteobacteria bacterium
TCAGGATAAACCTGGATGGCACTACGGTTTTTCTGCAGGATATTGCAGAAGGGTTAACCGGCAGGGTATCTGTTGCTGCGAGTCTCCAGGGAAGCATGAAGCATCCTCAAGGATCGGTTTCGCTCGAAGGAAATGGTATCGATCTCGGGTTTCAGAATGTAGATAAGATCATTGTTCTGTCCACCATCAAAAACCATAGGATTATGGTGGATACGCTGAAGCTTGTTCCGGGAATGGGTGATGAACCCATTATTGGCACAGGGTGGGTCTCACTGCAGGGTGAGTATGCGTTTCAACTCTCAGGTAGAGCCCTATCTCTTGAGAATATCGATGTGTTGGCCGGGAATAATATTACCAGGGGCAGGGCAGGGATCGATCTGGCAGGGAGCGGCTCATTTTCCGATCCTTCATTGAACGGGGAAATTATTCTCAGTGATGTATTCGTGGATCAGGCGCGTCTGGGCGATATCAGGATCACCCTTGACCTTCATGACAATATTGTGAATGCGAGCGGAAAGCAGGGCATGGATTTCAGTGCATCATACATCATCGGGAAAGGGGATTTCTCCTCAGCTGTTCTCTTTGATGATATGGATCTTGCACCGTATTTTCAGATTGCCCGTTATCAGGGTTTGAGCGGGACCGTTAGCGGAAAGATCTCAGGTAGCGGCAACATACACAACATCCCGGATATAAAGGCTTCAATGGATGTGGCTGATCTTTCAGTTTACTTCATGGGAAAGGAGATTGTTTCAGGCCGTGAGCTAAGGGCGAATCTTGTTGGAAAAGAGTTTTCAGTGCCCGGGATCCATCTGATTCTCGGTGAAAAGGGATGGGTGAATATTGAAGGAGGCGGTACGCTCGACAAGGCCTTATCGCTTCGTGCGGACGGTGACATACCTTTGCAGGTTCTGGACCCGTTTATCGAAGATATTTCGGATACTTCCGGCAGAGCACTTGTTTCCGGGCAGTTCGGGTTAATCGATGAGGAATATGTGTTAATGGCAGATCTGGAACTAAAGGATATCGGGTTTATGATACCATTCAACAATCAGAAGGTACACAGCACCAACGGTCATATCGTCATTACCCCGAAAACCATTGCCTTAAAGGAGATTACCGGAAGATGTGAAAATGGCAGGTTTGATCTATCAGGGACGCTAGCTCTGGAGGATATGAAGCCTCAAGAGATTGATCTAAAACTACAGGCATCCTCTTTCCCGATTCGTATACCAGATACCATGGACTTTATTGCAGACACGGAGGTTGTAGTAAGGGGAACCAGTGATGATTCACTGATGCAGGGCAGGGTTGTACTTCTCGAAGGTGTTTATTACAAGGATGCGGAGGTGAACCTTATTAAAGAGGCAGTAAGTGAAAGCCCGGAAACCAGGGCGCCCAGACAGCCGGTTACCCTTGCCTATCTCAGGAACATGAAACTGGATATATCGATCAACCGGCGAAATACGGTGTATGTAGACAATAACCTTGCACAAATGGATATCAATCCGGACTTACACATCTCAGGCACTGTTAATAATCCTGTTATCAATGGAAGGGCAAGCATTGAATCGGGCACGGTCATGTTCCGAAACAGGACGTTCTCGATCACAAAGGGGGTTGTCGATTTTCTGGATCCGTACTCGACAGAGGCGACCATTGATATAGAAAGCGAGGTAAAGGTGAGAGACTGGATGATATATCTAGGGGTTACAGGAACACCCGATGCACTTAATATCTCATTGAGATCCGAACCGCCTGAGGAAGATAACGATATCCTGTCTCTTATCGTATTCGGAAGGACATCCCAGGAGCTCATTGCAGGGGAAGGAGGAAGTACACTATCTACATCCTCAATGATAGCTTCCCTTATCGCATCACGATATGGCGAGGATTTCAGAAAAGCATCCGGGCTGGACATACTTGAACTCGAAAGCGGCGCTGATAATGACTCCGCTGAAATGGTCAAGCTGACTATAGGAAAGGAGCTTTCACGGAGAATCATGCTAAAGTACGCAATAGAGTCGAAAAACAGCGAGATGTCCCAGCGCGCCATAGCAGAATATAAATTGTTCGAAAATATTGTGCTCAACGGATTTCAGGATACCCGGGGGATCTTTGGCGCGGATGTGCAATACAGGCTGGAATTCCGCTAGAATGGGCAGTAAGGTGTTATGCATAAGTCATGTTTGATTATCATCTTGATCTGTGCCCTGTGTATGACGATACCTTTATCAGGGTATGGCAGGGATGATGAAAATGTAGATTTATCTCAGATAGAACCACCTTTGCCTGAGATTATTGATGCCGTGCATATTGACATCCAGGGTGCTCCAGGACGCACAGGGGAATTTGAAAGTCTTGCCCGTGATCTCATATATCTCAAAGAGGGCCAGGTAGTCTCGGATAAGTCGATCATTCGTGCTCTCGAAGAACTGAAGGCTTCCGGCAGATTTGAAGAGCTCGATGTGCAAAGCTCACAGGACGACTCAAAGGTTATTCTTACCTTTTCCCTCAAGCCCTTTGCGCTTATTAAAGATATCAGGATCACTGGAAGCGAGCCCCTCTTTGAAAAGGATATTCTGGATGCCATGACCATGTATACCGGCGGTAACTTCAGTATGGCATCTCTGCCCGATCAGGAGAGATTGATTACAGGACTATTTGTCCGCGAGGGATTTTTCGAGCCAATGATCAGTGTTGCTGCACATGAAGATGACTTCGACAATACGATCATTCTATATGTAACTATAAAAAAAGGGCCGTACTATAAGCTGAAAGACCTCAAATTTAATGGGACCCGCGCATTTGCCGATCTTCGCCTGAGGTCGAAGATGAGCATCTGGCGGAGCTCTTTTCTTCCGGGCAGTGCTGGCCGCTTTGTTGAAGAAGACCTTAGAAAAGATCTGAAAAATCTTGTTAGTTACTATAGGGGAAAGGGGTTTTTTGATTGCCGGGTAGACTTTGCCCTGGATAAGGACCTGGTTGCCAAGACAGTCTCCATGAAGGTGGAGATCCAGGAGGGACCCGAGTATGAAGCCTCTATCTCGGGCAATCATGAATTTTTTGACTATACGATCAGAAAAGAACTGGTATTGTTTCAGGAGGGTAATCAGGGAGGAAGAGGGCTTAGAAAGAGCATAAAGAATATTCAACAGCTCTACCTGAAGGCAGGATACACTCAAGCTGATATTGAGGTCCGCGAGGAGAATGTTCAGGTACACGGTTTGACGGTACACAAACTGGATTTTATTGTTGATGAAGGTCCATGCACAGCGATAGAGGCCATTTCTTTCGAGGGGAACCATGCCTTTGACGCTGAAAAGCTGCAAAAGCAGATCTTGCTCAGGAGCAAAGGGCTTTTCAGGAAAGGGGTATATGAGAGAAAGACTCTGGAAGAGGATGTCCATGCGCTGAAGACCTTTTACCTGCAAAACGGGTTTCTTGATGCAACGGTCGAACATCAGGAGAACTTCAGCCAGGATAAAAGCAGTGTCGGTCTGGTTTTCCGCATACATGAAGGCGGCCGGAACATGATCTCATCGATACGTATAATCGGCCTGCATGCGGTTTCTCAAGATGAGGCATATCGGGTGATCAGCCTTAAAACCGGTGAGCATTTGAGAAGGTACATGCTCAAAAGCGATGAGAATGCCCTGAGCTCACTGATATCTGAACAGGGATATCCATATGTCAAGGTGGAGGCAAAGACTGTTTTCAGCGAGGATAAATCTTTAGTTGATATAGTCTATGACATAGATGAAGGCCCGAGGGTTGCCATGGGGCATATGTATTTTGAAGGGAATTTCAGGACAAAAGAAAAAGTTCTGCTGAAGGAATTAGAAATGCAGCCAGGAGAGCCTTTTTCCCTGAAAAAGATGCTTTACGCTCAGAGAGATATCAGGGACATGGATATCTTTCATTCCGTTCAATTCAAAACAATCGGCCTGGAGGAAAAAAGGGACGAGATTACGCTGCTGGTAAATATTGAAGAGAGAAAGCCCTACTATGTTCAGTTCGGTTCAGGCTATGAGAGCGATATTGGGGTGTTCGGGCAGATCCGGGGTGGAGACCATAACCTGCTGGGGCTCAACAAGGATGTATGGGCATCAGGAGAGATCAGTCAGATCGGATACCGCCTCGAGACCGGGATAAGGGA
>JAFGTK010000290.1 GCA_016934135.1 Deltaproteobacteria bacterium
ACAGCAACACGGAAATTGCTGACATCCGCGATCCCGTATGTTGCCTGGCAGAGTTTCAGCCCCCTGTAGACCAGAGGATGATTAACCGTGATCGAACCGGTGAGAACATCCCTTCCGTCTTCCCTGATCGTCAGGTCAGTTTTATATTCCTTCGGCATCCCTGTTTTGTAAAAGTCCACATTAAAATCATTGCACACGACATCGAAGTCCAGTGTTTTGTCCGGGACCTTTGCGTTGAACAATCTGACAGTGTCGGATTTAGCGCCCTCGGCAATGTTCATCTGGCCGCTGAACCCCCAGAGCGCCCCTATCAGGGCGCCGCAAAGGATGAAGAGTATGCTGATATGGACAAGGAACATGCCGGACCTGGAGTATCTCCCGCTCTCTGCAAAGAGATAAAGGACATTGTCTTTCGTCATCAGAACCGGGGCACCTGCAAGGGACTTCAGCAATGAGACCGACCTTTGCTCAAGATCGGACATGGCCTCCCGGCTGTGGCATGTCCTCCTGAGCTGCGATGATCTGAACACGGCCTCATCGATATCGGTCTTGCCGGGGAACAAAAGCCTCATCATGCGCGGCATCTGCCTGAGGGTACATGCAAGTATGTTGAGCGAAAATAATACGATCAAAAGCCTGAACCACCATGAGTGGTACATGTCGAAGATATTGAAGAATGCCAGGACGGAAAACACTTCCCGGCCGAAAAGCTCCTCGTACCTTTCAAGAGGCAGTCCCTGTTGTAAAAGCGTGCCGATGACAGAGGTTGCAGCCAGGGTAAAGAAAAGGGTAACCGCAAGCCTTGCTGAGGAGAGAACATTATACAGTCTTGAATACATTCACACCGTCTCTAAAAGGATCAATAAACTGCAACATGTCTTATATAGTATAATCAGGGGATTAACCCGCATTCACAAGGTATTCTTACCATATCAGTTCTGGAATAAACTTCAAGTATATTATGAGGTCTTATCTACATGAGGCAGGATGACAAATCGCCATGGCCCGGCGGCATTCTGAAACATTTTTGTACATAATATTGGAGAGCGGCCAAAATTGAATCGAACAATCAGGCATGAATCTATAAGCTGAACATATTTAATTCTATGTTTCAGCAATGACATCCCTGCCTCAATTATCTGCAATTCCATCATATTTTATGATCATGCATCATCCTTTGAGAAGGTTCTGCATCCCCTGGAACAAGTTGGAAGGAGTCTTGCTTAGACATACCCATTACAGGGGTGGCCTTCCTTTTCTCACTGCAAGGAGTCACCAGTGAGGAAAACCATGTGCGGAATAGCCGGGATTTATCATTACGAGCCGGACACCATGAATGATGCTGTTATGGAAAAGATGCTCGCATGCATGTCTCACAGGGGCCCTGACGGGTCGGGCATCTATAAGGACCATGAGATCATGCTCGGGCATAAAAGGCTTGCCATAATCGATCTCACATCAGGGGCGCAGCCCATGACAAATGCTGATAAGTCCATCTGGGTAAGTGCAAACGGTGAGATCTTCAACTATATAGAGCTTAAACATGACCTGAAAAAGAAGGGTTATTCCTTTTCAACAACCTGTGACATAGAGGTCATTGCGCCCCTCTACCAGGAATACGGCATGGATTTTCTCTCGCATCTTAACGGCCAGTTTGCATTCGCTTTGTGGGATAGCAGGGCGCACAGGCTCGTTCTTGCCCGCGACAGATTCGGCATAGCCCCGTTCTTTTACGCCCGGAAAGGCAACAGCCTGGTATTTGCATCTACAGTCAGGGCTCTGCTGCCGGTGCTCGGCTCAGCAGAGATTGACCTTGAAGGACTGGCCCAGGTGTTTACCTTCTGGAACACATTTGCACCGAAAACCGTATTCAAGGGCATACACCAGCTTCGCCCCGGCGAATGCATCATCCACGAGAAAGACTCATCGAGATCTTTTATTTACTGGGACATGTCCTTTCCAGGCATGGGGCAGCATGATATCTCTGCTGAAGAAAAAGCCGTATCAGCTATCCGGGAAACCCTTGATGTTTCGACATCGATCCGCCTGCGCTCGGATGTTCCGGTAGGTGCATATCTGAGCGGCGGCCTGGATTCAAGCATCCTGACAACACTCGTAAATCGTCATGCAGAGCATATGGAGACCTTTTCAGTGAGTTTTTCCGACCCTGCCTATGATGAGGCACCTTTCCAGGAGGCCATGGGCAGGATGCTCGGGACAAATCACAGGGTAACGAAGGTTTCGTATGCAGATATCGGCGATGTGTTTGCCGAAGTGGTGCGGCATTGTGAAACGCCGATCCTCCGATCTGCACCGGCACCCATGTTCATGCTGTCATCGCTCACCCGCGGGCACGGTATCAAGGTCGTGCTCACCGGCGAAGGCGCAGACGAGATGTTCGGCGGGTATGACATCTTCAAGGAGGCAAAGATCCGCCGCTTCTGGGCTGAGAATCCCTCTTCCGGAATGCGTCCCCTGCTCCTGTTCAGACTGTACCCGTATTCCCCCGTACAGATGAAGAGGTCGGGCAGGCTCCTGATGTCCTTTTATAAAAAAGACCTCATGAATACCGGCCACTTCGGGTATTCACACCTGCCCACATGGAGGAACACCTCCACCATCATGCAGTATTTTTCCAAAGAGGTGCACCATGAGCTTGGAAGCTATGACCCGATAGAGGAACTCAGAGGGTCCATGCCTGAAGAGTTTTCGTCGTGGCATCCGCTCAATCAGGCGCAATATCTCGAGATAAAACTCCTGCTTGCAGGCTATCTCCTGTGTTCCCAGGGCGAGCGCATGGCCATGGCCAACAGTGTTGAAGGAAGATATCCTTTTCTTGACCATAACGTCGCAGAGCTTTCCTCCCGCATCGATCCCATGCTCAAACTGAGGGG
>JAFGTK010000291.1 GCA_016934135.1 Deltaproteobacteria bacterium
ACCATACAGTTTCACCGCACATGCAAACGACATCTTCGAACGCGGATGGCTCTTAAAGGAAAAGGTGGAGCGCTCTGCGTTCACTGTAGTGATCTCGGAATTCAACAAAGACTTCCTCATAAAGAACAGGGCGCCGGAGAATAAGATCCATGTCATACACTGCGGGGTCGATTCCAGCCTGTTTCAGGCAGGCAAGTCTATGCGAATCTCAAAGCCCCTGAAGATAGGGGCCTTGGGCAGGATGGTTGAAAAGAAAGGATTCGATACCCTCATCGATGCAGGCAGAATACTTTTGGATTCAGGAAAATCACTGCGCATACATATCGCCGGCGACGGCCCACTCATGAAAGATCTGAGTAAACAGGCCCGTGTGATGGGATTTACCGACAATGTTATACTTTCAGGCCCCCTGCCCCATGACAGCGTATCCTCATGGCTCAAGGGGCTGGATATCTTTGTTCTGCCATGCAGAAAAGACAGCAATGGAGACATGGACGGCATCCCTGTAGTCCTTATGGAGGCAATGCTCTCAGGGGTCCCGGTTGTGAGTACACGCATCTCGGGAATACCTGAGCTGATTCAGGACGGGGTAACAGGATGCCTCGCCGATCCTGACAATCCTTCTGAACTGGCAGCAGCAATTGACAGGATTGCAGGTGACAGCAGGTTCAGGAAGACTTTAACAACCAATGCAAAAAAAAAGGTCCGTGAAGAATTCGACCTTTCCAGAAACACAGGGCGACGTGCGGAATTGTATAAGGAATCGATAGTATGAATAAGATAAAACCCGGATATATCATAATCTGCCCGGTCCGTAATGAAGAGAACTTTCTGTCTGCAGCTATAGAAAGCATTGCTGGCCAGAGCATACAGCCTGCTGAATATATTCTCGTGGATGACGGCTCCACAGACAGGACTTTCGATATAATAAAAGAGGCAGCCGAGAAATATTCATGGATCCATTATGTCCAGCGTACAGACAGGGGAGAACGTAAGGTTGGCCCTGGTGTGGTCGAAGCCTTTTACGCCGGTTATCAGGCCATCCGCTCAAAAAAATACGACTATATCTGCAAGATGGATGGAGATCTAACTGTGGGACCGCTCTATTTTGAAACCCTTTTTGATAAATTCAAACAAGACCCTTACCTTGGCGCTGCAAGCGGAAAGCTTTACCTGGATATGTCAGACGGCAAGCTGATTGAAGAGCGTATTTCGGATGAAAGTGTTCTAGGGGGCGTGCTCTGCATTTCCAGAAGATGTTTTGAGGCGATAGGGGGATTCGTGCAGCAGGTGATGTGGGACGGTATAACCTTCCACCGCTGCCGCATGGAAGGTTTCCGGACCTGCAGTTTCAAAGATCGCGACCTGATGATATATGACCACCGCCTGATGGGTTCATCGCACAAGAGCGTCTTCCACGGCAGGATCAGGTGGGGATGGGGACAGTACTTCATGGGAACCCATCCCCTTTATATACTGGCGATAGGGGCCTACAGGATGCTAGAGCATCCATTTGTCATCGGCGGCATACTGATCGTGCTTGGATATCTCAAAGGCTGGATCATAAAAACACCCAGGTACGATTACCCGGGTTTCAGGAAATCTCTGCATGCATGGCAGCTCGAGCGTCTCAGGATAGGAAAACGCCTGGAAAACATCCCGGATATACCCTGAAAAAACCATGGTCATGAGAAAAGAATCATATGAAAACTGAAGCAGATCTGAGCATCATCATTGTGTCGTACAACACCAGAGATATGACCCGCAGGTGCCTTGAAAGCGTATATAAGCACTCTGCAGGTATCTCATGCCAGATCTTTGTAGTTGACAATGCCTCTTCAGACGGTTCCGCAGACATGGTAAAAGTTGACTTTCCCTGTGTGAATCTTATTCGCCTTGAAAAAAACATGGGTTTTGCAGCAGGAAACAACCAGGGCATCAGGAATGCCTCAGGCAGATATGTCCTGCTGCTGAATTCCGATGCGTTCATTTCTGAAGGGGTACTGGAATCCACCATAAACTATATGGATACTAATCCGAATGTAGGCATACTCGGATGCAGGCTCACGAACCCTGACGCTTCACCCCAGCCCTCAGCAAGGATGCTCCCGAGCCCGTTGAACAAGTTCTTTGTGATAACAGGGCTTTCTTCACGTTTCCCTAAGTCGCGCATCTTCGGCCGTGTGGATTTTTCCTGGTGGGACCACTCGCAGCCGCGCAGGGTGGGATGGGTTGTGGGTGCATATTTTCTGATACGCTCTGACACCATAGCGGATATCGGCCTGCTCGATGAGCGATACTTTCTCTATTTTGAAGAAATCGACTACTGCAAGGCAGCGCAGGAATCCGGATGGGACGTGATCTTTTATCCATATGCCAGGGTAATACATCTGGGAGGGCAGAGTGCAGAGAGAACAGACAAAGAGATATCATCGAAGGGCAGACAGTTATTGAATTACCGCATCGAAAGCGAATTCAGATACTACAGAAAATGGTACGGACTGACCCTTGTCCTGATATCAGCCGGCATTGAACTGTTGTGGAAAGGAGCGGTATTCCTTAAGAACTCACTCATCAGGTCACCGGGTGCACTACGTAAAAGAACAGAGGCACTGGTTACAGCGAGGATTATCCTGTCAACACTTATAACAGACAGTTTCGGCAAGGGTAAATAGACGACCATGGATACTGGGAAGAAACACATAAGCGTCGTTATAATCGGGCTGAATGTCGAGGAGAGTATCGCTGCGTGCATCTCCTCTGTACTCGATGCAGATTATCCGGGAAGATACATCGAGATCATCTATGTGGACGGCGGATCAATGGACAGGAGCGTTGAGGTCGCAAGAAGATATAAAAAGGTCAAGGTAATAGAACTGAAGGACCCTCACCCTACACCGGGCAAGGGACGGAATGCCGGTCTCGGTGCTGCACGTCACGGGATCATCCAGTTTCTCGATGCCGATACAACAGTTCATCCCCAATGGCTTCAAACAGCGCTTCCTTATCTGCACGATACAGTGGCTGCTGTTACAGGCCGAATAATCGAGAGGCACCCTGAAAAAAACATCTTCCATATCATAGGCAATATGGAATGGAGCATCTCTGCAGGCAGTCGCGGTCATGAATTCCTTGAAGGCCCGTGCGCTGTTTTCGGCGGCATTGTCCTTGCCTTCAAAGATGCGATCATTCAGGCTGGCGCATATGATGAGTCACTGGTGGCAGGCGAAGACCCTGATATCAGCTACCGCGTCAGGAAAAACGGATGGACCATTTACCGTATACCCTCGAACATGGTCGACCACGACCTGAACATGAATACTTTTGGTCAGTACTGGAAAAGGGCTTTCAGGAGCGGCCATGCCTATGCAGAAATCGGCCTGCGTTATAGAAAGGAAAAAGAAAAGTTCTTCATGCGGCAACTGATCCGCATATGTCTTGGTGCAACGGTTCCTGCCATTTTATTCGTCCTGTCCATACTTCTGCGCCGCATGTCACTGGGGGCAGTCCTTTCCCTGATGATCGCATGCAGACCGTTTTCCAAGATATTCAAGTTCCGGGCATCGATTGGGAGCCTCAAGAAGGCGGCGCTATACTGCGCACATCTGTCATTTGTCGTATATCCGCAGTTTATAGGCGTTCTCAGGTACCTTATGACATCCGTAACAGGTATTCCTCTTACCAACAAAGGGTACATACACACAAAGAAAAGGCAGCCTGCACTATGAGTGGATGCTATATCGTTCAGACAGAGAAAAAGCAGGATCTGCATCACATAGCCGGGGTACTCTCCTCACAGATAGCCTGCGGAGGGGAGAAGATAAACCATTACGCAATATCAGGACAGACAGTCATGGGCCTTGTAAGTCCGGACAAGTTCTCAAAAGGAATCATGCCCCTGTACATGCCTGAAACAGGTCTCTGGGGCATTCTCATGGGAGAACTTCATGAATGCGACTATCTTTCAGCCTGGCATGCAGACAATCCAGGCATAGACCGGGATATTGAAATCCTTGCCTGTCTGTACCGGAAAGAAAGCCTTGTAAGAGCCCTTCCTCAGTTAAACGGCGCCTTCTTTTTCATATTATGGGATCCCGGGACAAAAACCCTTGTTGCAGCAAATGACAGATACGGCCTGTATCCTATGTACTGGGCATACTCGGGCAATGGATTCTGTCTGGCGAGCAGGATGCTGTGCCCAATCTTATCAGGCATTGCAGACGCGTCATGGGACCTTGCCGGGGTGGCCCAGTTTCTGACAACAGACGACTATCTTGGAGAGACAACCCTTATCAAGGGCGTAAGAACCTTCCCACAGGCATCGATCATGATAAAAACCGGGGACGCACTCAAATGGCATACATACTGGCACTATGATTACACTTCAGAACTGGATGAAATCCCAGAGGAAGAACTTGCAGAAGAAATCGGAGCGCGATTCCTGAGAGCAGTACAACGCCAGAGTGCCGGAAAAACACGGATCGGCATAACACTCAGCGGCGGACTGGATTCCAGGCTTATTCTCGCCGCAGCACATAAGGCACGCCTACCTGTTCAGACCTTTACCTGGGGCAAGGCCGATGCATACGACAGGACCTTTGCCAGACAGGCAGCTCATCTTTTTGAGACCGAACATCATGACTGCGACTACCTTGCCAATAATGTTTCGATCCGGCATGAAGAAGGTATCCGGATAACAGAAGGTCTCATCAATTACTTTGACTGCCACATGCTGTTCCACCTGCACATCCTGCAGGAACATGCCGATGTCATCCTCAACGGGTATGCAGGCGATCTTGTGCTCGGCGGTTCGTATCTCCGCAATGCATGGATGTCCGCCATGCCGGAGACTGATCTGGCAAAAAGGCTATTCGCCTGGAGAAACACCCTTGTTCCGGAAAACCGCCTTGCTGATGCAGTCCCTGATTTATCAGGTCTCGACAGGGATCTTTATCCGTCCATGCTCTATCATTGCATGCTCTCGCAGCTGAATGGGCATATGCCTGTACCGGATCGCACGGACCGGTTCTTTCTGGAGAACCGGGTAAGGAGGTCCACTTCAATGGGCACTGTACTGATGCGGGAAGCGGTAGAATCAGCTGCCTGCTTTTTCGAATACAGCCTCCTTGATCTCATCACACAGATCCCGTACAGACTCCGTCATGAACACCGGATATACCGTGCCATGATGAAACAGTCATTTCCACAGGCCATGCGCGTACGCTGGCAGAGAACCCTGCTGCCTGCTTATGCTCCGTCATATATGGATCTGCCGGCAAAGGCGTTCTTAAAAGGCTGCAGGATTCTGGAGAAAAGATACGGATGGCCGCACATCTCTTCCCGCCAGTCCCCTGTCAACTTCGCACAGATCTTAAGGCAGAGGTTGCGTCCCTGGATGGACAGCGTTATCCGTGACAAACATCCTGCATGTGACGAAATCCTTAAAAAGGACTTCTGCAACAAGATATGGGAACAGCATCTGACCGGCCATGATCACACGCGCCTTCTGGGCGTCATTGCAAGCCTTCGTGGCGTATCCACCCTTCTTTATAATAAAAGCTCGGGTTCAATCCCAACCTTCAATATCCCGATACAGGTAACACACAGGACATGATCCGCCATACTAATGCTTAATAGTCGATCTCCATTAAAAGGATTTAAGAAGCAGTGACTTTTGACCTGTCATCACATTTCCAAATAGTTACTTAAGAAAATGCTAATCATACCGATGAGATACAATAAAAGGGTTCATTATATGCACATACAGGAGGAATGGCATCTATCTACATCTGCTGATTACTTCTCCCTGTTGTGCAGAACACAGAACACACATGCATGTTTACAAGGAAACGGAGGTCAAATGATCGTTATCGCTAGAGATAATAAATTACTCCATGTTATTGGGATATTATCTTTTATCGTCCTCTTGGTCCTCTCGTTGTATTCCAATGCCTACAGTGGTGTGGAATCACCTGTGCAGTCACCGGCCAGGCCATTCGGCCTTCAGATTGTCGATACCGTGCAGATGGCAGCTTCTGATGACGCATCAACAGATTTTCAGAACAATTATCTGCCCACATTGACTCAGTGGGGCAACCTGGATCTGACGGCACCGTCATTCACCGATCTTACATCTGCCATTACCCTTGACCCGTCAAAGATCACCCTTGCCACACAATATGACACCCGGGTCTATTTCGTAGGTGAGAATACAGGCAACAGCAATACTCTCGGATTCAACACTTCGGGCGGAGGGATCTCTGAAGGCAATCCTCTTCTCATTTTCCCTGACGCATCCACAGGCAACAAGAGAAAGAAGCAGACTCCTTTACTTACAGGCGATTTTGTGGACCTTGGAACAATGAGTTCAGGCACACAGCTGGATTTCTTCCTGATAGCGAATGGTGCAAGTGGAGGAACCGATGTATTTTCAACACAGACATCCATAAACCCTGACGGGCTGAGTCATGCACTTGCCTTTGCCATGCCTGACAGCCCGTATCTCTTCATCGGGTTCGAAGACCTCTACGGCGATACCACCGGCGATTA
>JAFGTK010000292.1 GCA_016934135.1 Deltaproteobacteria bacterium
AATGCCTTCGGAATGGTTTCTCTTGACACCAATGTCTATCTTCTCTATATTTTCTCTGGTCATTATGACTTTTCATGGTTGACCGAAAACCATGCCGGAAGCTGTATCGCATATGCCGCCGGCAGACAATGAGGAACAGGCACTTAGGATGATAACCTTCAAAAAGGTAAACAAGTGGTTCGGTGACCTCCATGTCCTTCAGGACGTCGATTTTCACGTTGATACAGGCGAAGTTGTGGTTATCTGCGGCCCCAGCGGTTCCGGCAAAAGCACACTGATACGATGCATCAACAAGCTGGAACCTATTGAAGACGGTGAGATCATTGTCGACAATATGCCCATACACGACCCCAAGATCAACCTGAGAAGACTTAGAGAGGAGATCGGCTTCGTTTTTCAGCAGTTCAACCTCTATCCTCATATGACAGTTCTGGAAAACATCACACTTGCCCCGATATATGTCCGCAAACAGAAACGGGAAGATGCCGAAGCAAAGGCACATGAACTGCTGAGAAAGGTGGGGATATCTGAAAAGGCACTTTCATATCCGGCCCAGCTTTCAGGAGGTCAGCAGCAGCGTGTTGCCATAGCGCGCGGTCTGGCAATGCGCCCCAAAATCATGCTCTTTGACGAACCCACGTCTGCTCTCGACCCTGAAATGATCAATGAGGTCCTCGATGTCATGAAAAACCTCGCACATGAAGGAATGACCATGATCGTGGTTACCCATGAGATGGGGTTTGCCCGCGAAGTGGCTCACAGGGTTGTGTTCATGGATGAAGGCCAGCTTATTGAAAGCGCACCGCCGGACAAGTTCTTCGCCCATGCAAAGCATGAGCGCACCAAACTCTTCTTGAGCAAGATCCTGAGTCATTAGAAAACAGGTCTTTGTATCCATAATATATATTAAGACCAAGTAAGGGAGAAAGGGAGGAGGTTATGAAAAGGTTAATACAAGGGGTAGCACTGTCATTTTGTTTTATCCTGCTTCTGGGCACAACTCTGTGTTTTGCAGGCACCACCTATGACAAGGTAAACAAAGACGGTGTGGTTCGTATCGGGTTGATGTACAACAGCATTCCGGCCGCATACTTCAACGACAAAAACGAATGGGTAGGTTTCGATGTCGATATCGCTGAAGAAGTGGCCAAAAGAATCGGCCAGGAGATGGGCAAAGAGATCAAGGTAGAACGGGTAAAGCTGAACAACAAGACCAGGATCTCGTTCCTCACCTCGGGCAGAATAGACATGTCCACTGCAAACATGACTCACAAACGCGAGCGGGACCGCACCATCGATTTTTCCATCACGTATTTCTTCGACGGCCAGAAGATCCTGGCAAAGAAAGGGCTCTATACCAAACACGAAGATTTTGTAGGCAAGAAGATTGCATCGATGCAGGGCACCACGAGTGAGAAGAATGCAATCAATCTCCTGAAAAAACTCGGAGATGCCAATGCAGAAAAAAACGTCATCAGCTTCCAGGACGAACCTTCCTGTTTCCTGGCATTGCAGCAGGACAAGGTTGCCGGGTGGTCCACGGACAGCACAATCCTTCTTGGATATGCGGCAAAAGAACCAGGGAAATATGAACTTGTCGGCGACTTCTTCAGCGACGAACCCTACGGCATCGGCCTGCCCGAGAATGACAGCGACTGGCGCGACGCAGTCAATTTCGCTATCCAGGATATGTGGACAGACGGCACCTACATGAATATCTATAACAAATGGTATGGTCCGGACACACTGTACTACTTCCCGATGACCGAAAAGATAGAGATGTGGCCGTAAATTAAGGTTTATATTTGTAACAGAATATGCGGTCCACACATGCGTGGGGCCGCATATTTTTTAAACAGCAGGACATGGAAAACCCATCAACAGGAGGCAACAGGTGAGATCCTCGAAGAGATCAGCCCAGCAGTTCGGTATAATTGCCGGAATCTCACTCATACTCTATGTAATCTTCAAGCATGCCGACTTCGGCTATCAGTTTTACTGGGGGGTTCTCTATGAGGTAAATCCCACCTATAAGGAGATCTTCGGTTACTGGCTCCTTCGAGGTCTGCAGCTGACCATCGAGATATCGCTCATCAGCACGGCAATAGCCCTTGTTCTTGGTACGATCTTCGGTATTGCACGGCTTTCCGCCTTCAAGCCCACATATTATCTTGCAACAGGCTATGTGGAATTCTTCAGGAATACACCTTTGCTCGTACAGCTGTTTTTCTGGTATTTTGCCTTCCCTCTGGCACTGCCGAGCACGATCCGTATCTTTCTCAACGAGCACAACTTTGAGTTCTGGGCCGCTACAATAGGCCTTGGTGTCTATACCGGTTCTTTTGTCGCAGAGATTGTACGGGCAGGTATACAGGCAATACCACATGGACATGTCGAGGCAGCCCTTTCATCGGGATTGTCCAGGACCAAAATGCTGCGGTTCGTTATTCTGCCCCAGGCATTCAGGGTTATCATCCCGCCCTTGGGGAGCGAGTTCCTGAACAACATGAAGAATTCCTCCCTGGCCATGACCATAGGCGTAGCAGAACTATGCTGGCAGTCTCAGCAGATCGAATCGTTCACCTTCAGGGGCTTCGAAGCCACCTCGGCTGCCTCTCTGATCTATCTCGGTCTTTCACTGTCCATATCTGCTGTAATGAACACCATCAATCATCATCTCAAGATAGGCCAGGAAAAGCAGCTCACTGTTCTTGACAGAATTTTCGGGTTTTTCTTCAAACCCTTTTATTTTGCGGGAAAACTGGTTTTCATTATCGTAAGACTGTTCAAGCAGACATTCCGTTTGGGAGAATACGCGCCTGTCCATGAAGAGGCCCTTTATGCATCCATATGGTCACGGCTTGCCGCTGTCATATGGAAATGGCTGGTCTATGCCGCAAAAATCATCTTTGTATGCCTCTTTATCGGTGTTGTCTTTCTGATAGCCTATGCTGTCTATTCCTTCAACTGGGCTGTTATCTGGAAAAATCTGCCGGCTCTGCTTTTCTGGACATTTCCTCATGGAGGAGCAGGAGAGATCTTTTTCGGTCTCGGCGGATTGTCACTGAGCATCATAATAGCCGGCATAGCCCTGTTTGCAAGTTTCTTTATAGGACTGGTATTCGGCCTTGGAAGGCTGAGCAGAAATCCTATGATCAGCACACCCAGCATTCTATACATCGAGATCATCAGAGGAAACCCTCTGATAATGGTTATATTCTGGGTTTATTTCTTCTCGCCGATTGTCACAGGCATGCAGATCGACGTGTTCTGGAGCGCCACCATAGCTTTCACGATCTTCTCCGGGGCATATCTTGCAGAGATTGTCCGGGCAGGGGTAAGCGCAATTCCTAATGGTCAGATCGAGGCTGCAACGGCATCAGGGCTGAATTATTTTCAGGTCATGCGCAAGGTCGTCCTTCCTCAGGCACTCAAGATCATGATCCCGGCGATTGTCGGGCAGTTCATTTCCCTGTTCAAGGACACATCTCTTGCCTATATTATCGGCGTCTTCGAACTCACGACAATTGCCCAGACACTGAACAACCGTCTTATGATATTTCCCTTTGAGATCTATACGACAATTGCAGTACTCTATTTCATCTGCTGCTACAGCATGAGTATGGTTGCCAGGCAACTCGAAAATAAATACAGCCCGTCGTAAACAACGGCCTATAGTTTCCAGAGCTCTAGTTTTGAAAACCGGCCATGAGAAATGTCTTCTGATGGGTTAAACCCAAATTTAACAGTCGAACAACTCCATTATACTTAGTATTCGCACATGGCCTTGTTCTGTGGGAGCGGCTTCAGCCGCGATACTGTTTCCATAGGCTGTAGCAGAATCGCGGCTGAAGCCGCTCCCACAGAGTTTATTCCTTATCTAATACAAGATATTTATTAAAGGCAAAATGCGTGTTTCAATTCAGAATATCGATTCATCAGATCACGGCTTTCTTTTTCAGGATCTTTTCTATCTTTCGAGAAAGGTCTTTCATATCAAATGGTTTCTGGATAAAACCATTGCATCCTTTGTTCAATATCTCCTCGGCCTGGTCGCTCCTGCTGTATCCGCTTGAAAGAAGCACCTTTACCCCGGCATTGATCTCTTTGAGCGCATCATAGGTCTGCCCGCCGCCGATGCCAGGCATAATCATGTCCAGTATGACAAGATCGATGGTATCCTTATTGGCCTGATACATCTCGACTGCCTGATTGCCGTCGCAGGCCGTAACGACTATATACCCCATCTTGTTAAGCATTTCCGTACCTATATCAATAATCATCTTTTCATCATCCACCAGAAGAACCTTTCCCTCTCCCTGTTTTATTTTATCATGGATGGTCTTGTCCTTTTTTACTTTTTTGTAGGATGCAGGCATATACAGGTAAAAACTGCTTCCTTCCCCTACACTGCTCTCGACTGTAATGAACCCGCCGTGATTCTTCATTATCCCATAGACCGAGGCCAACCCAAGTCCGGTACCCCTGCTCCGGTCTTTTGTGGTGAAAAATGGATCGAATATTCTTCTCTGCGTAGTCTCATCCATACCTGTCCCGGTGTCTGATACCACTATCTTTACGTATCGCCCCGGTTCTATTCCAAAAGGTTCCACATCAGCAGGTCCCAACTCCACATTTACCCCGGAAAGGTACAGATGGCCTCCTTCAGGCATGGCCTGCCAGGCATTCACAAAGAGATTCAGCAACACCTGCTCCATCTGACCCTGATCCACCTCTACAGTCCACAGATCTTCAGCGAATTTGCGGTGTATCTGGATCTCCTTCTTGGTCCGGCCGAACATTTCCGAGCTCTTGATAATGAACATTCTAAGATCTGTCGGCTTTACCTCGTACTTCCCCCCTCTGGCAAATCCGAGCATACGTTTTGTAAGCTCTGAACCTCTCATCACATACTCTTCGATATTCTTCAGCCGTTCATAATCCTTGTCCTGTTCATCCCTGTTAATCAGCATCAATGATATATTGCCCAGTATACCCATCAGCAGGTTATTGAAGTCATGCGCAATACCGCCAGCCAGCGTACCGACAGATTCCATCTTCTGGGCCTGATGAAACTGATTTTCCAGCCTCTTGCGTTCGGTAATATCACGTGCTATTCCGCGAAAGCCGCATGGATCTCCCCGTGTATCCCTCATGAGCGATGCATAGATCTCGAGAATCCTTATGGTCCCGTCTTTACGGATTATTTCGTAATCTGAAATACGCCCGGGACTGCCTGAGAGATAAATCCTTGAAAAGGTTTCATATGCCCTTTTGGATGACTCTTCAGTAGTATAATCACGGTTGTTCATACCCAGCAGTTCGTCTCTTGGATATCCCCAGATACGAGAGAACGAGTTGTTGAAGAAGGTGAGATTGCCTCGAAGATCGCACTCAAAATAACCGTCCTCAATATTATCAAGTATGCTTCTGTATTTCTCCTCACTCTGTCTGAGGGCTTCTTCTGAACGCTTACGCTTGGTTACATCCCGGGCAACCCCCCTGAAACCTATCGGCTTACCATCAAGATCACGTATAAGGGAAACAGACATTTCGTGATTCCCTATGCTCCCATCCTTTCTTATAACTTCATAATCCATCAGTTTTCCCGGCTGCCCGGAAAGGTATACCTCATGAAAAAAATCAAACATTTTCTTTGCTGTCTCTGGAGATGTATATTGCCGGTAGTTCATCCCTGCCATCTCTTCAAGTGAATATCCGAGCATACCGGTGCACGCATTATTCACAAAGATGAAGTTTCCGGCAAGATCGATCTCCATATATCCGTCCTGGATATTTTCAAGTATTGAACGGTATTTTTCCTCACTCTGGCGAAGGGCATCTTCTGCACGTTTCCGGTCCGAAATATCTCTGGTTATACCCAGCAATTCGCTCAGATCCCCGTGCTCATCTCTCAGGAACACAACATTGAGTTCCGCCCAGACCCTTGATCCGTCTTTACGGATGTGCTCGAGCTCAACGGCGACATTCCTTGCAGGCATTTCCGGGGTAATGGTTTTCTGTTTCTCCAGTTCTTCTGAAAAAAACAATATTGCCTTTGTACAGGATTCAGGAGTCAGGATCTGCTCAACCTTCAGACCAACTGCTTCCTGAGAGGTATAACCCAGAAAGATCTCAACCGAAGGGCTGAAATACGTGAAGTTTCCGCTTTTGAGATCGATAGTCCATATAACATCACGCACATTTTCCGTAACCAGCCGTTGATACGCCTTGTTCTGGAACTGTTGTTCCACTGTCATGGGTCATATCCTCTTCGAAGCGGTATATCATTGAAAAGTTATTCATTTTTTAACAGGCCATACAGCCATTTGAATCTTAATAACATTCAACAGCTGTGTTCTACTAAATAACAAGTTGCACGGATTCGGTCATGAAGTCAATACCTGCAGTGACGTGATCACAGAGAGATACAACACCTTTCAATACTTTTGTCATAATGTCACATTAAATGACCCTGCTTCCATGATTTTTGCCATTTTGTCAAAAAGATTGGCCGCCCCATCACCCTGGTTGCCAGAATGACATATTTCCGAACTTGTGTTATTAATTTAACACCTATTTTCAACCAGTTATATCTGTCAGAAATGTGGCATGTCTTTTGCCCTATTCTTTGTATAAATGTTGAGAAAGGAGATTGGAAATGTTAGCACTCTGGATTATTATCGGATGTTTATTCCTGACTGGCATCGGAATCAGGTTCATGTATCGCGTACTGGGACTGAGCCCGGCGGAAGCGACCGCAGTATTTGTTCTGATCGTGGCCCTGGTGGGTATAAATACAGGCCCTGCACGCCAGTTCATCGCACAGATATTCTAATACGATTATGAAAAAGATCAAGGCATACAGACCTCCCAGAAAACTCCTTGCTCGAATAACAAGGATCAGTGCCTACAGTTTCATACTGGTCATCATGACCTTTCTGGGTCTCTATCTTGGGCTGTATCTTGACCGTTTAACCAATATGGCACCGAATTTCACATTCCTTGGCCTGATAATCGGTATTGCCATCGGGTTCAAGGGTTTTATTCAGGAAGCAATCACGGAAAGGAGAGGACAGCAATGACACTTGTATTCGTCGGAATCGGGGTTATTTCCTTTGTTGCAATCGGTTTCAGATTCGTCTCCAGGATGACCTCAAAAGAACCCGCAGTATATAAAGTAAAATAGCTCATACCAACTTATTTCAAGAATATCGGGCCTCAATGAAAGTGCCGTCTTTCATTGAGGCCGCTTTCTTTATCAGTGTACCTTCTTTATTTTTCTTGAACAACAGCTCAGAAAAAGATTATCATATCAGGCGGAATACAATTTTATTATATATTTCCGATAGAGGAGAGTTCAGCTTGAGGGTAGATCCGGCATTGTTCCCTGTAATGTTATCCAACTCACCGGGAGAATCACAAGTCTGCAGTAAAGAGATGTTCTTATGCCCGGCACATTTCTTTTTACAAAGCCCATGAACACTGTTGCACTGATCATTTATCGTTTACGATACATATTGGTTGCACTTTCCCTTATCTTCACGATCATATTCGGATTATCGATCAATATGGATCTGGACAACACCATCAGTGCATGGTTTGCTCAGGACGACCCTGTATCTATAGATTATCATAACTACCGTGACACCTTCGAAGGCGGCAGGTATATGATCGTTGCCGTACGCTCAGAAAACCTTTTCTCTACACCGGTACTGGATTATATCAGGAACATAACCGAGGATCTTAAAAACATCGACCTGGCAAAAAGGGTCCACAGCCTGGCAAATTCGAACAGGGTGACCGGGACTGAAGAAGGGATTGTCATAACCCCTCTTCTGAACGATCTTGAAAAGGCAGATCCTTATGATATCAGAGACTACGCATTGAATGACGAGATATTCAAAGATTACCTGGTATCTGCGGACGGCACCCTCAGTGCCGTAGTCATCGTGTTCGACGACCTGAAGCCCAAACAGATAGTAGATGTCATACAGGAGATTGAAACCATCCTTGGAAAAGACAGGCCGCAGGGTGTGGAGACCTTTCTTGCTGGCGGCATCATGATAAACCATGAATTCAACGAGGTAACCGAGCAGAACGAGACAATCCTTCCCCTTTTCGGTGTAATACTCGTTCTTACCATGACCTATATCCTGTTCAGATCGATCCCAAAAAACATCATTGTCATATCTGTCATAGCCATGAGCCTGTGCTGGACACTCGGTTTTTACTCCATGCTCGGATACACCTATAATGCAGTAAGCGGCCTGATAATCCCTTTGATCGTTATCCTGTCCATTGCCAATACTGTTCATATCATTGAATACTTTGACGAGGTAAGCAAAGAGAACGATGCACGCTCGTCGTACATCGCAACCATTCAGTATATTACCATCCCCTGTTTTATCACGAGCGTTACAACATCTTTCGGGCTGTTTTCCCTGGTAGCGAGTCCCATTACTGCAGTACAGCATTTCGGTATAACATCGGCTGCCGGCATCATGTTCGCTTTTTTCATATCCATTGCACTCGTACCTTTTCTCCTTACACTGCTGCCTTCACAGAAAAGGGTTCATCACAGGTATTGGGGCCATGCGCTTGCCGGCATCTTCCATATAAACGAGAAAAGATACCGTTTAATCCTCTTCATTACTGCAGCGTGCATCATATTTTTCGGTTTCGGGGTGAAAAGGGTCGTTATCGAGACAAATGAGCTCGAGTGGTTTCCCAAAGACAGCGACATGTATATCAACTCGATGACGCTGGATCGGGAACTTGCCGGCGTCGGCGCCCTGGAACTGATCATAGAAGGCGAAGAGGAAGTCCTCAAAGACCCTGTAATCCTTAATAAAATAGATAATCTTTCCAAGGAGATACGGCAGATAACGGGCGTAAAAAAGATTATCTCACTGGCAGACTATGTCAAGTCTGTTAACCGCGCGCTGAATGCAAATGAGCAGGAAGCCTACATGGTACCCGGCTCGCAGGAATTGATCGCGCAGGAGATCCTCCTTTTCAGTTTCTCCGTCTCAGGCACTGAAGAGCTGGAACGGGTAGTAAATATGGACTATTCCAAGGGAAGGATCGCCATAAAGATCAAATATGCCAGTTCGCATGAAACCCGTGCCCTTATATCTCAGATAGAGGAAAAGGCCAGGCAGGCATTTTCAGGGACAGATGTAAAGATCTCCCTGACCGGCAGCTCTTATCTTTTCAGCATGCTGGACAAATACATAGTCGAATCTCAGATAAAAACCTTCTCCCTTGCCTTCATCCTGGTCATAGGGATACTCTTTGTGGTTTTCAGATCGTTGAAATACGGGCTTCTGTGCATACTGCCGAATCTGCTGCCCATAACCATGATCATCGGGATCATGGGATGGGTGGGGATAAACCTGAATGTAGGAACAGTCATGATTGCATCGGTTGCCCTGGGTATCTGCGTAGATGATACCATACACTTCCTCTCCAGGTTCAGAAAGGAATTTGCAGACAAAGGCCATACGATCCACAGTGCCATCAGAAAGACCACTATCTTTGTGGGACGGGCAATAATCTTCACCTCACTCATCAGTATCGGGGGGTTCTCCATAGTATGGATTTCCGATTTCCAGCCGTCAAAGGACTTTGGTCTTCTGCTCTCCATTACGCTCCTTCTTGCGCTTGTCTGCGATCTCTTTCTCCTTCCTGCGTGCATGATAGCTATAAAAAGATTTTTCACAAAACCTGTTGGACATGATGATTCCATATAATCGATTTCACACATTGATGCAGGGTTATCACAGATGACGAAATAACACTTTTCTTGACACAGAAGTTCATTGTCCTTTAGTGTAGTACTTATATTACAATCTATCCATTAAGAGGCGGGCCTTGATAAAGATAGAAGAGATTCACAAGTGGTATGATGAATTTCATGTGCTCCAGGGCATCACAGAACATATCAAACCAGGAGAAGTAGTGGTTGTCTGCGGCCCGAGCGGATCGGGCAAAAGCACCTTTATCCGCTGTATCAACCGGCTTGAAGAAATCCAGCAGGGAAAGATCTTTGTTGAAGGCAAGGATATATCCGGCCCGGACATGGACATAAACAGGCTGCGTGCAGATATCGGGATGGTCTTCCAGCAGTTTAACCTCTATCCGCACATCACGGTGCTGAAAAATGTAACCCTTGCACCGATCAAGGTTAAAAAGATGGCAAGGAAGGATGCAGAAGAGATCGCATTTGCACTTCTGGAAAAGGTCGGCATTCACGATCAGGCTCACAAGTTCCCGGCAGAGCTTTCAGGCGGCCAGCAGCAGCGTGTGGCAATAGCACGCGGGCTTGCGATGCGGCCGAAGATCATGCTTTTTGATGAACCAACATCCGCTCTGGACCCGGAGATGATCAATGAAGTGCTCAATGTAATGAAGAACCTTGCCAAGGAAGGGATCACCATGATCGTGGTGACCCATGAAATGGGCTTTGCCCGCGAAGTGGCAGACAGGATCTTTTTTATGGATTTCGGAAAGATTCTGGAAAAGGGATCGCCGGAACACTTTTTCAAAAACCCTCAGCATGAAAGAACAAAGCTGTTCTTGAAAGAAATTCTATAGATCGGCAGTTTATTACAAAAGGGGGAATATGAGGATGAATAGATTAAGCTCTGTATTAATTCTGGTTTTGGCCCTGGCACTATCCATGTCTTTTGGTACTGCTCTCAAAGCAGATACACTCGAAGATGTTAAATCAAAAGGGGTACTGGTCGCCGGTGTCAAGGATGCCGTGGTTCCGTTCGGTTTTGTCGATGAAAAATCAAAAGAACTGGTCGGCTTTGACGTCGATATCTGCAAGGAAATTGCAAAAAAACTTGGTGTTGATATAGAACTCAAACCGGTTACGTCTGCAACCAGGATTCCGAAACTGTCCCAGGGCATGGTGGATCTTGCAGCATGCACCATGACGCACAAGCTCTCCAGGGACGATGTCATCGACTTCAGCATCACCTACTTCATGGACGGGCAGAAGCTGCTCGTGAAAAAAGGCAGCGGCATCAATAGCTACAAGGACCTTGCCGGCAAGAAAGTGGGGAGTGCAAAAGGTTCTACAAGCGAAAAGAACATCAAGGTGGTTCAACCGGACTGCACTGTACTGTCTTTCGAAGGATATCCACAGGCATTCCTGGCACTCAAGCAGGGCAAGGTCTCTGCCGTGACAACAGACTCGGTCATTCTTATCGGGCTCAAGGGCAGTGACGACAAACCCGAGATGTGGGAAATTGTGGGAGATTTCTTTGCGAACGAGCCTTATGGTATCGGCGTAAGAGAAAATGACTCCAACTTCAGAGATTTTGTAAACAGGTCGCTGATAGAGATGTGGAACGACGGCACATATAAGAAGATCTACGATAAATGGCTCGGCCCTGACACAAAATACTATATGCCTCTGACCTGGGAGATGGAAACATTCCCGGAATAAGTTTGAACACTGACGGGGTGCCGGGTTATGGCGGCACCCCGTATTCTGGAGATACCCTGTGAACTATGAATTCAACTGGATGATCGTGCTGACCGGTGAGTACCGGGACTGGATCATACAGGGTTTTATCATTACACTGAAGATCTCCGGCATATCCATCCTGCTCTCGCTCCTGATAGGCACCTTTATTACCACACTGAGAATGACCAGGATCAGGATCTTCGAATGGATCACTATCTCCTATATCGAGTTTTTCAGAAACACCCCGCTTCTTATCCAGCTGTTTTTCTGGTATTTCGGGTCGTATTACATCTTCCCTGAGAAGATCAATCAATGGCTCTATTCTTATGATTACGAGTTTGCAGTCGGGGTTGTATCGCTAACCATCTACACCTCTGCATTTATCGCTGAGGAGATCCGGGCAGGCATCATGTCCATCCCCAAAGAACAGATGGAGGCATCACGGGCCACGGGTCTTTCCTTCATCCAGGCAATGTCATATGTTGTGCTGCCGCAGGCGTTCAGGATCGTGATACCGACCTTGATATCCCAGTTTCTAAACCTCACTAAGAATTCATCCCTTGCCATGACCATAGGTGTGATGGAACTCACCTATATGACCCGGCAGATTGAATCATACAGCTTCAGGGGGTTCGAGGCATTTACCGTTGCAACGCTGTTGTATATTTCATTATCACTGATCATTTCACTGACCATAAACATATATAACAAGAAATTCTTACGCATGATCAAATACTAGGGGGCACTGGTGCACTGGGAAGTTGTTTGGAACAATATGGGATACTTTCTGCTTGGAAGGTTCCCGGATGGGCCTGTCGGCGGGCTTGCCCTGAGTATCCTGCTTGCAGTCGGAGGAATCTTCTTCGCCTTCTGGGTAGGTATCCTGTTCGGGCTCATGAGGCTCTCGAAAAGATGGTATGTCAGGATTCCATCGATTGTTTATATCGAGATAATCCGCGGTACGCCATTGCTTCTGTTGATCTTCTGGTTTTATTTTCTATCTCCGATCCTGTTCCATCGCCCGGTGCCCGAGGCACGCAGCACACTGCTTGCATTCACGGTCTTTACCGGCGCATATTGTGCAGAGATCGTACGTGCAGGCATCCAGTCCATACCAAGAGGCCAGATGGAGGCTGCACGAAGTTCAGGGCTTAATTATACTCAGGCAATGACCTATATTATCCTGCCCCAGGCCCTGAGAAACATGATCCCGTCATTCGTCAACCAGTTTGTATCTCTGACAAAAGACACTTCGCTCGCCTATATCATCGGGGTTCAGGAACTCACAAGGGCTGCAACCCAGGTGAACAACCGGACCCTGAATGCACCTGCCGAGATCTTTCTTGCCATTGCAGTCATCTATTTCATCATATGTTTCGGCCTTACCCAGACGAGCAGGTATCTTGAAAAAAAGCTCAGTTACAAGACATCCGGAATGATTCATCGTAAAGAGACGGACCTGCTCAATGAAGACCTGAGCGTACCCTCGTAATCTGTATGTCCCCGAATATCAAATCCGGGCATTGACTAAGCTGATAGAATTGTTATCTTTACTACTAATGAATCTGAGATTGAATTAGTACTTTTTGCTGCAGCAGGAGAATATTCATGCCCGTAAAAGCAACTGAAGAAGACTTGCTTAAGCAAATCAGAATACTTAAGAAAGAGAACCTGTTCCTGATACATCAGCAGGAATCAACCCGCTCATTCCTTGATGTACTGACCGATACAATAATACTGATCAAACCCGAAGGCATAATCATTGATTCAAACAGGGCAAGCGCTGAACAGTTCGGGGTATCTCACGAAAAATTTATCGGGTCCTGCCTATGGGACTATTATCCTCCTGATGTAGCTCAATTCAAAAAAGCCCGAGTGGATAGGGTGCTGCAGACAGGAGAAGCAGTACGCTTCGAAGATGAACAGGATGGAATCTGGCATGACACGGTAATATCCCCCCTGTTCGAAGGTGGTCAAACCGCAGCAAAGATCGCAATCATTTCCCATGATATAACAGAACACAAGCAGATAGAGGATCTACTGCGGTTCCAGAGGGATCTCGGCATCTATCTGAGCACCTCGAGAAATCTTCCGGAAACTCTGGCCCATGTTCTAGGCAGCATATTACAGATTGATGGGATAGATGCAGCAGGCATTTATGTCATTGATAAGATGTCCGGCTCGATGGATCTTGCAGTACATAAAGGCCTGCCTGCAGACTTTGTGGAAAGAGTATCTCACTATGATGCTCAGACACCACAGGTTTCACTGGTCAAGCAGGGTATACCGCAATATTGGGATTATGCAGGGGCAGTTTCAAAATTACGGGAACTTGCCGGGTCGGGAAATTTCAAAGCCGCAGCGATTATCCCTATCAGGTTCGAGGATGAAGCTGTTGGCTCACTGAACCTGATTTCCCGCAGTTTTGACGACATACCTATAAATGCAAGAATCGCCCTTGAAACCATTGCCTCGCGCATCGGCGGGGTTATCAACCGCATCAAGGCCGAAGACATGCTGCGGAAGTATGAACTCATCGCTTCAACTGTTCATAACCCTATGTCGTTCATTGATAAATTATATATCTATCAGGCAGTAAACGACGCTTATCTGAATGCCTTTAAGAAATCAAGGGAAGAGATTATCGGTCATAGCGTAGCAGATCTTTTCGGCAAGGACGTGTTTGACAAAAAGATCAGAAAACACCTGACCAGGGCCCTTCACGGCAAAGAAGCCCATTATGAGGAATGGTTCGATTATCCGGCATGGGGAAAACGCTACGTGATCCTTAGCTATTTCCCCTACCACGAGAAAGACGGAACAATCTCGGGAATTGTCTCCATCTCTCGAGATATAACAGACCGCAGAAGAGGAGAAGAACTGCTGAAAGAAAGTGAAACCAGATACCGGCACCTCTTTGAATTTGCAAACGATGCAATCCTTATAATTAAGGATCAGGTCATTGTTAACTGCAACCAGAAAAGCATCGAGACCTTCGGGGGAACCAAAGACGGACTTGCCAACCATCAGGTAGGTGAATTTCTTCCGCCTTACCAGGCAGATGGAGAACGATCTCTGGACAAGTGGCCTAAGATACTTCAGTCAATCCTTTATGACAAACCGCAATTCTTCGAGTGGAGGTTTCAGCGTCTCGATGGATCAGTCTTTGACGCAGAGGCAAGCCTCAATTATATAGAACTGAAAGGACAGTATTATATTCAGGCAATTATCCGGGACATAACCCAGCGCAAACTCCGCGAAGAAGAACAGATCAAGGTTAGCAAGCTTGAATCCATCGGCACCCTTGCAGGAGGCATTGCACATGATTTCAACAACATCCTTGCTTCGATCCTGGGCAACATTGAACTTGCAAAAACATATGTCCTGCCGGAAGACAAGATTCATCAGCGATTATCCAAGGCCATAGAGGCATGTGAACGGGCGAAGGATTTAACCAGACAGTTCCATACCCTTTCCAAGGGAGGAGCACCAATAAAAAAGACCGGCCCTCTTCTCCCGCTTATAAGGAACTCGTCAGACCTTACCCTCTCCGGAACCAATGTAAAATGCAGATGCACCATACCGGACAATCTCTGGATTGTAGAATTCGACGAAGAACAGATCATCCACGCGTTCAGCAATATAATAATCAATGCACGCGAATCAATGCCCCAGGGAGGTACCATCAGGGTCTCCGCCAAAAACACCATCCTTGATTCAGACTCCTTTATCTCAGGGGTGTTCGTTCCGAAAGGCCCTTATGTCCGGATTGCGATTGAAGATCACGGAACAGGAATACCCGCAGAGATCCGGCCAAGGATCTTCGACCCATACTTTACCACCAAGGAACTGGGAAAACAGAAAGGCATGGGGCTGGGGCTGACAACTGCATACTCCATCGTAAAAAAACACAACGGCTATATATTTATGGAAACCACGAAGGGAAAAGGCACAATCTTCTATGTCATGCTGCCTGCAATAGCAGATGAAGGAACAGCTGCAAAAGATGAATATACTGGGCAGATATCCGAAAATGCCAATATCCTGTTCATGGATGACGAAGAAATGATCAGGGATACTGTCTCGGAAATGTTGAAGAGCCTGGGGTATAACATTGAACTGTGCTGCAGCGGTGAAGAAGCGATCGAGAAATATCTGCTTGCAAAGAATGCCGGCCATGGATTTGATGCCGTAATTCTCGACCTTACAATCCGCGGAGGCATGGGCGGTATGGAAACAATGCGCAAACTCAAAGAGCTCGACCCTGCAGTAAAAGGGATCGTTTCCAGCGGTTACACCGAAGATAAGGTTATGACAAACTA
>JAFGTK010000293.1 GCA_016934135.1 Deltaproteobacteria bacterium
CGAGCTCTTTTGCTTCGTCCGGCGAAAGATCTATCTGAACCATAAGACCTCCCTTCACAGTGTTTCTTTTACTGTTTTATACATAAAAATAATAACAAGACAGCATCATAAGGCAATCCATCCGCACCAGATTATCAGCTGTAAGCTCTGCTGTTTTTCAAGATTACAACCACATGTAACCATCAATACAGTCCTGTAATACGAATTTTTTATCACAATCAGTATATCGATTAAAATCGGTTTGTTATGTGTTGGCCCGTTCATTGCTCAGATTAAAACGGAGGATGACTCATGGCTGTCATACTCGATTTCAAAATCCATTTTTTCATTGCATTTCTGATACTGCTTCTGCTGCTGTTGATGATACCTGTCAGGGCGGAAACCGCGGAAGCCGGCATTCAGACGCTTATTGAACAGGAATCACAGGTCTTACATGATAATGCTCGGTTCAGCCGGTCATATGCGACCTTCATCTCAAAAAAGGTTCATTTTTCCGATTTCATGAGAAAAAACCAGCCAGGATCTGCCTTCGACGCACTGCTGAAAATCAGCGGGTTTCATGTGCGTACATACATTCCCGACACGTTGTCTGCGCAGGAAGGACAACCTCAAAAGGAGGATGCTTTTTCAATAGAGAATATCTCTACGAGGATACGCCCGCTGGTAGAGATATCATATGCACTCAGTAATCGTATCGCACTTGAAGTGCGCGGACATCTCAACAGATACATCGGCAGGACAGGCAGATCATCAGGTGAGGCCGATGAACGCTACGAATATACATTCTTTGTAGGCCCATCGCTCTATGCAGGCTCCCCCGGCGATAAAACCCGGTTGTATACTCAATTCGGTCTCGGATATAATGTCATCGATACCGGCACAGATATCTTTTCAAAGGATTGCCCCACAAGCCTTGGCACAGGTTTCTCTTTAGGCTTAAAGAGGAACAAGTCGGACATCAGAATCGGATACAATTATTTCAGGGAGTTCTCAGACACATCATCACAAATGGGCATGGATGAAAGGCTGAACCCGTCGTCACTGTTCCTGTTCGTAACCTATAATTTCGACACGTGAGCTATGCTGCCGGAAATCAATCCAGCTTGATGATCTTCAAGGAGTTCTCCCTGCCGATATTGTCGATCGGCAGTCCGCGCACCATGATCAGGGTGTCATCGGACCGGACGAACCCATTCTTTTTCAGATAAGAGATCATCTGTTCCTGCGATGAGCCGGGAGGCATTACAACCGGATAGACTCCATATGACAGAGACAGCGTCATCCGGGCAAATCCATCAGAGCAGAAGGCAAAAATCCATGTTTTATCTTTGAACCGGGATATCCTCCGTGCGGTGGCACCGGTTATGGCAGGGACGAGGACGCAGCGGATATTCAATGTGTTCAGGGAATTGACAACATTCAGGGAAATCATGTCCTCTGTCGATGCCCCCTTCTGTTCAACTGCACGTCTGAGGGCATCGGGGATACTCGTTCCGGTTACGATTGAATCCCTCTGGTTCTCAGTTACCCGGGCAATCTTTGCAAGCATCTTTACCGCATCGACAGGATAGCTCCCTATGGCGGTTTCTTCAGAGAGCATCACTGCGTCGGTGCCATCCAGGATGGCATTGGCGACATCAGTAACCTCGGCACGTGTGGGTCTGGAATTACCGGTCATGGATTCCAGCATCTGGGTTGCCGTGATAACGGGCTTTGCACAGCGATTCGCCTTCAGGATAAGCTGCTTCTGAACTGTGGGCACCTTTTCTATCGGGATTTCAACACCAAGATCGCCGCGTGCTATCATAATCGCATCTGCAATGCCTAAAATGTCATCAATCCTTTCCAGGGCTTCCTTGCGTTCTATCTTTGCCAATACAAAGGCTTTTTTCCCTGATCGCCCGGCATATTTTTTCACCTGGGCGATATCTTCAGGGCCTTTTGCAAACGATACACCGAACATATCAACCCCGGTCTTCAGACCGAATTCCACGAATTCAAGATCTCTTTTCGTCACCGGATTCACGGTGAGCCTGGCATCGGGCAGATTCATTCCCTTGTTGGAAAGGAGCTGCCCGGGAGTTATTATCCGGCACGTAACGTCTTTGTCCTGTATGTCCAGAACCTTCAACTGGATGAAGCCATCATTGAGGAATATCCTGCTCCCTTTTGCTATGCTTTTGATAAACCCGGGAAATTGAACAGGGATCTGCGATGATGTGCCGGTAATATTCCGGGCTGTAAGAACAACTTCCCTTCCTTTGTCCAGGATACAGGACCCGCCGAGAAGCTCACCGATGCGGATCTTCGGACCCGGCAGATCCGCAAGGATCGCAACAGGTTTCCCGAGTCTGTCTGCGAGATCCTTAATGGTGCGTATGTCCTTTTCATGATCTGCAAGATCTCCATGGCTGAAATTAAGCCTCGCCACATTCATACCGGCGAGGATCATCTTCTGGAGGATTGCGCGTTCTCTGCAGGCAGGTCCGATGGTACACACGATCTTTGTTTTGTGCCGCGGAAGTGTAGATGACATGTTTACTAAGTTACAAAAGGAATTGTGTTTGTCAATCCTTTGAGCACTAACCGGCTCATCCGTTTGTCCTGGAAGCCCGCTTGAAAATATTCTTCGGCACCCTGATCTTCTCCATATAGAAGAAGATGACCGGGATAAAAATCATGGTAAAAAGCGTGGAGACGATAATGCCGCCGATCGTCGGCAATGCCAGAGCTGTCCTGAAGCTTGCGCCCGAACCGCCGAATGCCTGGGGAAGCAGTCCGCAGATTATGGCAATGTTGGTCATAAGGATCGGCCTGAACTTTTCCGCGCAGGCTTCCCTGATTGCCGGAAGAGACTCCATGCCGTCCTTTATTGAATTCATGGCATCATCGATGATCAGAATTGCCCCGTTGACGACGATCCCCACAAGCATGACAATGGACATCATGGCCATCATATTCATGGTTATTCCCGAGAAAAACAGAGCGTAGAAAACACCGGCAAGCCCCAGTGGTACACTCAGCAGGATGGTGAACGGGTGGAGGACTGAATTCAGGATGGCTGCCAGGAGCATAAAGGTAAGGATGGAGGCAATGATGAATGCCTGGGATGTCGCCTCACCGGCCTCCTGGTTCAGTTCCACGTCTCCGGCAAACACGATCTTGTATCCCGGCTTGAGATCAAGCTTGTCAAATTTATCTTTGAGAATTGCCATGTTCTCAGTCAGGGACAGCCGGCTGAAATAGCTTTGCAGGGTAATCTTTCTCTGCTTGTCCTTTCTCTCGATATTCGCTTCAGCCCTGGATGGAATAAAGGCACCCACCTTGTTAATGGGATTGAGCACCTCGTCTTCGGTAAGGGGAACAAGGATGGCTCCCAACAGGTTGACAGAACTGGTATATTGTTCATCCAGAGAGACATTGATATCGTACTCTTCGCCTCTGTCCCTCAGAACAGACGAGTCATCGCCCTCTATCGAGGCACGGAGCACGGAGCCCAGCAAAGCATTGTTCCCCCCATATACGCTTGTTCTGAACTTATCCGAGACAAACCGCATCTCTTTTCTCGGCGTCTTATACGAGCTTATGATGCTCTGATAGTTACCGGTATCATACATGATCTTTTTGACCTGTTCGGAAAGCGTGACCAGATCTTCATATTCAGGACCATAGAGTTC
>JAFGTK010000294.1 GCA_016934135.1 Deltaproteobacteria bacterium
CTCCCCTCGGGGAGAGGATAAAGGTGAGGGGGGAAGTAATAAAATAGATTCCTGGATACCTCGTAGCTTGCTGCGAGGTAGTTCATTATCTTAAAACTGAAAACTCGGCCCGATGGGGCATCGGGCCCTACAGGGCTTATTCTACATCTCTGCTGAATTCTTACATCCGCGTGCTCTCTCCCCTGGAAGATGATATGATTTATCGTTACATCTCACTGTTAAAATCCCCCCGACTGCTGATCACTGCCGTCTGACGACCTGCTAAGCCGCATCTTAACAGGCAAAACACCTTGACATGCCTGCAAACCGGATCTATGAATATGAGCATACTGGAAAAAAGAAAACAGCCTATCGGGAGCTCGGAAAAACCGGGCTGAGAGGGGTCCTTGCTCATTCGCTGTGGATCTGCCCGTTGAACCTGAACCGGATAATGCCGGCGGAGGAATGAAGGCATATGAAAAAGTCATCCTCCAATGGGATGGCTTTTTTCTTTTTCAAGACGAGGTGATACTTATGAAAAGATGCGGCATATACTTTTTCATCCTGGCCATTTCACTGACCGTGCTGACCGGGTGCAGCAGGGGATGCAAGCCCAATGACGTAACAGTCATAACCGTGATGACTCACGACAGTTTCAGCATCAGCGAGGGTATAATCGGAGTATTCGAGAAGGTAAACAATGTGAATGTCCGGTTTATCAAGTCAGGAGATGCCGGGGCAGCACTGAACCAGGCCATTCTTTCCAAAGAAAACCCCCTGGCCGATATCTTCTATGGTGTCGACAATACCTTTATGAGCCGTGCATTGAAAGCGGGCATCTTCGAATCCTACGATTCCCCGATGCTGAGCGCTGTTGACAACCGCTTCAAACTGGACCAAGAACATAGACTCCTGCCCGTGGACTACAGCGATATATGCCTTAATTACGACAAGGCATGGTTCAAGGACAGGGGTATAAGGCCGCCTGAAAGCCTGGAGGATCTTATCAAACCCGAATACAAGGGTCTGAGTGTTGTTGAAAACCCTGCCACATCCTCTCCGGGACTCGGATTTCTGCTTGCCACGATAGGGCATTTCGGCCCGGAACAATATCTTGATTACTGGAAGGAACTCAGGAAAAACGATGTGCTTGTAACAAACGGCTGGGAGGATGCCTACTGGGGTCAGTTCAGTGCAGCGTCTAAAGGCGTACGCCCCATTGTAGTCAGCTATGCGAGCAGCCCGCCTGCAGAGGTTCATTTTTCGGAAAAGCCCCTCGATGAAGCGCCTACTGCCGCTGTTACTGCACCTGGAACCGCTTTTCGCCAGATAGAATTTGCCGGGATACTCAAAGGCTCCAAAAACCCCGAGATTGCCCGCAGGCTTATTGATTTCATGCTCGATACAACCTTTCAGGAAGATATTCCGCTGCAGATGTTTGTCTTTCCGGTAAACAGGGAGGCCAGGCTGCCCGAAGTCTTTGCCAGGCATGCAAGGCTTGCAGACGAGCCCGTAAAGGTATCTCCGGAAGATATTGCAAAAAACCGTGAACAATGGATCGAGGCCTGGACACACAATGTCCTGAGGTGAAGACTATCAAGACCAGAAACAGCATGCTTATTGCCGGGGTGCCTCTTGTTTTCCTGGCAGTGTTTTATTTTTATCCTCTGATAAAAATATTCGCCCTTAGCCTTATACCGGATGGCAGATGGAGCCCTGAAGGCTTCGGCAGACTGGTCTCGACCCCCTATTATGTCCGTATCCTGTGGTTCACCACATGGCAGGCAGCGGTCTCAACCGTGCTCACCCTTATTATTGCACTGCCCGGGGCATATGTCTTTGCCCGATATCGGTTTCCCGGAAAAAATATCCTGCAGTCATTCACGGCTATACCCTTCGTTCTGCCTTCAGTGGTTGTCGCTGCTGCTTTCCATGCCCTGCTCGGGCCGAGAGGCATCCTCAACACATGGCTCATGAACGACTTCGGTTTTGCAGCTCCTCCGATTCAGCTTGATCATACGATCTGGTTTATCCTCATGGCGCATGTATTCTACAACTACACGGTTATATTAAGGATTGTTGGAAGTGCATGGTCTCGCCTGCAGCCCAGCCTGACCGAGGCTGCGCATATGCTCGGGGCATCTCCGTGGAAAACGTTCAGGAAGATTACCTTCCCTCTTCTCTTCCCCTCCATATCTGCGGCCTCGCTCCTTGTATTCATCTTCTGCTTCAGCAGTTTCGGGGTGATCCTGATACTCGGCGGCCCACGCTATGCAACGATCGAGGTGGAGATCTACCGCCAGGCAGTACACATATTCAACCTGCCCATGGCAGCGGCGCTGTCTTTGATTCAGATATGCTTCACCTTTGCATTCATGTGGGTATATACGACACTGCAGCGAAGAGCATCAGTCGCACTCTACCCGGAATCACGCAGGGCAACCCAGAAAAAACCGGTCGGCCGCAAAGAAAAAATCATTGTCCTGGCGAATATCCTGGTAATGGTTATCATGCTCGGGGGGCCTCTGATTGCACTCGTTATCCAGTCTTTCCGTGCACCGGAAGGGTTCTCCACTGTATTCTACCGTGCCATTTTCGAGAACAGGGCGCAATCGATCTTCTACATCCCCCCTGTGGAGGCGATCGCATATTCCGTTGGCTTCGCTTTTACAGCTCTGATTATGTCACTGATCATCGGAGGGTGCGCGGCAACCTTCATTGCCCGGGGCGGGAAAAGGATCACATCGATATTAGACCCGGTATTCATGCTCCCCCTGGCGACTTCTGCAGTTACTCTCGGGTTCGGTTATATTATCGCATTGGACAGGCCTCCATTGAACCTTCGAGCCTCCATGATCCTCATACCCCTGGCGCATACACTGGTCGCGTATCCTTTTGTAGTGAGAAGCATCCTGCCGGCACTGCGGAGCATACCCGAGAACCTGCGAGAGTCGGCTGCCATGCTCGGTGCATCCCCATTACAGGCCTGGATGAAGGTTGTTATGCCCATTGTAAGGCGGAGCATAGTGGTGGGGGCGGTCTTTGCCTTTACCGTCAGTATCGGCGAATTCGGTGCAACAGTCTTTGTTGCCCGGCCCCAGACACCCACCATGCCCCTTGCAATATACCGGTTTCTCGGCCAGCCGGGTATAATGAATTACGGCCAGGCAATGGCCATGAGCACCCTGCTGATGGTGGTCACTGCAGCAGGTTTCCTTTTCCTCGAGAGGATCCGTATAACATCCGGGGGAGAATTCTGACATGACACTGCTTGAACTGAGATCCATCTCAAAAACCTTTAACCACGACCCTGCCCTCGATAAAGTAAGCCTGGACATCGAGGAGGGAACTATCCTGTGCCTGCTCGGACCGTCAGGCTGCGGCAAAACCACACTCCTGCGCATCATTGCCGGCCTTGAAAAGGCCGATGAAGGCAATGTCTATTTTAATAAAAGGGATATGGCTGATATCGAGCCTCACAGGCGCAACTTCGGCATGATGTTCCAGGAGTTTGCCCTGTTCCCGCATCTCAATGTCTTTGAAAACATCACCTTCGGCTTGAAGATGCAGAACAAATCCCGCGCAGCAATCCTCGAGCGCACCCAAGAGATGCTCGTGCTTGTCGGGCTCGAAGAATATGCACTGCGGGGTGTAAGCGAACTCTCAGGCGGTGAACGCCAGAGGGTTGCACTGGCAAGAACCCTTGCGCCCCAGCCAAGGCTTGTTCTCCTGGATGAGCCGTTCGGCGCTCTTGACAGGGCACTTCGCGAGCGTCTTCTGCTCGAGGTGAGAAACATCCTGAAACGCCTCGGTGTGACCACTGTTTTCGTCACGCATGACCAGGCTGAAGCCTATGCTGTTGCCGATATCATAGCGGTTATGGATAAAGGAAAA